>JAFADM010000120.1 GCA_023424865.1 Bacillota bacterium
CAGGCGAGTTCTTGGAAGAGAGGGTTCAAAGTTATATGATAAAAAGAAAAGTTCTTTTATCCTCATTTTTGATTCTTCTTAGCTTTACAGCGGCATCGATGATGGGAATTGTCCCTATAAATGCAGAACAGACTGGGAATAGGGAAGTGGGCTTGAACCTCAGCCATTATACTTCTGAATTAAATCATGATCCTTCAGCCCAGGCCATTATGCTTTATGAGCTGGGATTTATTACCAAGAGAGATACGGATCTCGAGCCGGAACGAATTTTAACAAGAGTGGATGCAGCCGTGATGCTGGTAAGGATCTTAGGCGGCGAAGCTGATGTTCAAGCTGCAAGGTACACCCATCCCTTTACGGATATTCCCTCCTGGGCAAGCAATTATGTGGGTTGGTTATATAAAAAAGGACTGGTTCATGGCATTGGCAAGACCAAATATGGGAGCTGGAGTAAGGCAACCCATAGGGAGTTTGTACTTGCACTAAGCAGGGCTGCAAAGGGAAATGACGATTGGGAATCCTATGGTATCGCTACTCAAGAGGAAATGGCGCAATGGCAGACCGAAGCGTCGTTTACAAACAGGTCTGCGATAGAACTTCTAACTCGGGCGCTTGTGCTGCCCTTTTCCGGGAATTCTTCCGATTATGAGACCCTTGCACAGCTTCTAAACGAAAAGGAGTTATTTACTGAGGCGCAGTTTTTGGATGCGGCCTGGAATGTGCTTCCTTCAAGCTATGATATCGGTGATGATGAAGGATACCTGTACCATTTAATTGCAGGGGTTACAGTTAATAAAACAGAAACAGGTGAGTTTCAGCAGAAAGTGGGAGAAGAGGCGAATAAACCTTATTTCTACGCTATTTCAAAAAATGCGGACAGCCTTATTCTGTACCGAATTGACAGGAAAGCATTGGTGTGTAACCCGGTGCTTTCACGTCCATTGAGCAGAGGGGAAAGGCTGAATTATTCCTATGCTGTAACCGTGGGAGAACGAGATTATCTCTTTGAATATTCTTATGCTGAGGATTCTGCCAGCCTCATTTTTATTGAAGGAAAAAAGAGCGGGGAGGCTCTTGACGGATTGGATTCAGCCTGGTTAGGAGGAAAAGCACTGCTCCCCGGTGTAAGCTTTTTTGCAGCGGAGGATGCTTTACTGATAGCAGGACAAAATGCGTATTACCGGGTGGATGAGAAGGGCGCGGCAAGCTTTGATTATGAGCAGGGTACCCAGGTGGCTGGTTTTGACGGTATTTATGCCGTAGTCTGGAAAGCTACTCCGCAAAAGACAACTGTCTCAATGATAAGGACCACCGATGGAGTGGTTATCGACAGCTACACCACCATTCAGGATACCCTGAATCAATGGGAGTTTAAAGCTGTCGCATACAAACGCAACAATCTCTATTGTGGTGAAGCAGGGCTATATTCTGTGGAGGGCGGCAGGCTCAAACAGCTTACAGCCCGGCCGGCCCTGGATGTGGCTTTCTTTATCAATAAGGCAGGGTATGTTATTTTGACCCATGATCCTGCAGCGCGGTTTTATAGCGCCAATGGTTTCGGAGGTGACGAGATCGTATTTATTGAGGATGATGGCAGGGAAATAACCCTTCTATCCAATACTGTCAGGCATGATATTTCTATCAGAGGCTTTACAGAGGAAAGCTCTGAAGACACTGTGTACTTCTATTCAGCCCAAGACCAGGGTATGCAGAAATTCAGCTATTTCTACTATTCCCTGCAGGTAAATTATAACCGGGAAAAAGAAGCATACGAGAAGCCATCCCTGATTGTAACGGATTTTGTAGCAGGTCGGCCTGAAGTAGAGTCCAGCGGCTATGTGCGTTACTACATTAATGCGGAGCAGGAGCGGATTAATCGATTGGAATACGGGATCCTCAGAGATCATTAATCTTCATTTTATTAAGCCCTTCCTGTTCCTGGGAGGTTTGAAGTATCTGCATTGGGTTTATTTTAGAGAGTTAAAGGGAATGATGGAGCCGGTTCTGACGGTATGAAATCACTTGAAGATTTGTTTCCGGTAGCGATAAACATCCCCGCCCAGAGTACTGGTATAGTAAAGCTCTTCCCAGCCGCGCCTTAGCATTTCCGTTCGGGGTTCACATCTGCGGGGATCCTCTCCCGGGCAGTCAAGAAGCCAGCCGCCGGATTTCACAACCCTTGTCAGCTCAGCCAATTCGGCATCATAATCATCCCCTACCACATGTCCGGACATTACAATATCAAAGGTGTCATCCGGATAAGGCAGGCAATGGGCCATGCCATCCACAACACGGATATTATTAATATTCAAGCGGCCGATCTTTTCCCTCAAATAGTGACGGAGAGTATCCACAGGCTCGCTGGCATACACCTGACGCGCCAGCTCGGAAGCCGCAAAGGCAAGACGGCCTGAACCGCTGCCAACATCAAGCACGATCTTATCTGTCAGGTCTGCAAGCTCAAAGAGCCTTTTTTTATCCCAGGCATAAATGAAATCACAGCTTGTGTCCATAATTTCCGGACGTGTGTAGGTGACAAAATCCTCAACCGATGCCAGAGCAATGATCTCAGCCTTGCGAACCTCTTCACGGCTAAGCCCGTCAGGGACATTACAGGTGACTTCCTGGACAAAAGCGGCGCTTTCCGGGCACTTATGTATAAAATACCATTTAACCGCCGGATTATAGGCAAGAGCGACGCCTAAATTGCTTTTCCATTCCTTTTGGTGATGCCACCCGCACATGAGTTTAATTTGAAAGGTTTCCATAAGCAGAAAACAGTTAAATGAGAAATCCTCAACCTTTATCCAATTAAGAGCCATAAGTCCTCCCGCTTAGAAGTATTTAAACAGGGTTAGTCTGTCTTAATCTTATTACATTTTTCATACCCGTCGGCAGGATAGTTTGACTATATTTAAAAAAGCTTAATCCTGTATAAGGTGGAGGGCTCTGCTTCGTCCTGAAGTGACTTCTGTTTATGCCATTGCCTCTTGAAGCCTTTTGAAAAGCTCTGTTTCACTTTTCAATAAGGAAAGAATTTGTGTATGCATGGGCTCTAAAAGGTGTGTATCGCCAGTCTCCCAAAGGTCCTGAGCCAGATAGGGAAGAAAGGGCATATCCACATAAATGTACACCGGATGACCTTGGTCAATACACTTTTTCGCCAGCTGAAATACAGCCTGATTATCCGAGCTTTTACGGATTTTCATTTTAATTCCCAGCCGCTGGGCCAGAACTTGTTCAAATGCCATCACATTAACCCGGCCTGTAATCATGTGACCCAAAGCTGCTTTTCATGCTTTGGCAGTCCCAGGTACAGTATCATGTACGGTACCATTATATCAACTAAATATGACAAGCCCTGTCAGGTTAGGATGTTATTAATAAATATAACCCACCGGGCACGGTTTTCCAGATTGCTGCAACACCCCTGAAGATATGCTATAATTGGAGAGATTCATTTTTAAAATTCAATGGACTCTACGGAGGTTTTATGCTTATTATAAAAAACGCAAAAATACTGACTATGGCTGGGATTAGCTATGATTCCGGGTATATTGAGTCAATGAACGGGAAGATTACCGGTATTGGCCCTATGTCCGGCTATGGCCTGGACGAGACCGGCAAAACGGTTATTGACGCCAAAGGGAAATATCTGCTGCCCGGTCTTGTGGACGCCCATGCCCATATCGGTATGATTGAGGATGCCGTTGGCTTCGAGGGAGACGATGTCAATGAAATGACGGATCCGGTAACCCCCCATTTACGAGCGCTCGACGGCGTTTACCACGCCGACCGTTCCTTTGAAGAAGCCCGTCAGAACGGTATTACCACGGCTGTCACCGGTCCCGGCAGCGCCAATGTTATAGGGGGACAGTTTGTTGCCCTTAAAACCTATGGCAGAACAACCGATGAGATGGTTGTCAGACAGCCCTGTGCCATGAAAATTGCCTTTGGTGAAAACCCCAAGACGGTTTACCATGAAAAGCATCAGGTTCCAAGCACCCGTATGGCCACCGCCGCCATCCTGCGGGAGCAGCTTTATAAAGCCAAAGAGTATCTTCAAGCCATTAATGAGTATGAAGAGGATAAGGAAGAAAACGAACGTCCCGAGTTCGACATGAAGCTGGAAGCGCTGATCCCCGTCATTAAGCGGGAGCTTGTGGTAAAGGCTCATGCCCACAGGGCGGATGATATTGTTACTGCCATCCGTATTGCCAAGGAGTTTAATCTGGACATGACCCTGGAGCATTGTACCGAAGGATGGCTCATACCCGATGTCTTGAAGGAAGCAGGCTACCCTGTTATCCTTGGCCCCCTGTTAACGGACCGCTCCAAAATTGAGCTTCGCAACCAATCCCTGAAGGCCCCCGGCATACTGTCTCAAAGCGGTGTGGAAGTATCCATTATGAGCGATCATCCCTGTGTGCCGCTTCAGCACCTGCTTGTGTGCGCAGCATTAGCCGTGCGGGAGGGCATGGCGGAGGAGGAAGCCTTGAAGTCCGTTACCATTAACGCTGCCAGAGCCTGCCGCATTGAGGACAGGGTAGGAAGCCTAGAGGTAGGCAAGGACGCGGATATGGTTCTCTTTGACGGTCATCCCCTTAATTACCTTTCAAAGACAAGGCTGACAGTAATTAACTGCAAAATTGTCTGGGAAAATCAGGAAGTGTGACAGTAAGGCTTCGGCATGCGCATAAAAGGCCGGGAAGAAAGCTTAAGGAGCTTACCTGTGAAGGAATGGCCAAGAAGGAAGCTTAAGGAGTTTACCTATGGAAATAGCGAAGATTTATCATACCTCCTCGGAGGAAGAGACCCGGAATCTTGGAGAGAAGCTGGGCAGGCACCTTAAGGCGGGTGACACCGTGAGCCTTGAAGGGGATTTAGGCACAGGAAAAACAGCTATAGCCAAGGGCATTGCCCTGGGCCTTGGCATTACCGACGATCTGGTAAGTCCCACCTTCACTTTGGTAAACACCTATGAGGGTCCTTTAACGCTGCATCATTTCGATGTTTATCGGGTAGATGATCCCGAGGAGCTTTATGCCATCGGATGGGAGGAGTATGCTGACGGACAGGCGGTTTGCCTTGTGGAATGGGGCGACCGTATCCCTGAGCTTCTTCCCTCAAATACCCTCCATATAAAATTGGAACGCAATGGCGCCCAGGAAGACGGGCGTACCATTGTTATTGAAAGGCAGGCCATGTTATCATGCTGACCCTCGCACTGGACACTGCACTGGCACCCGCATCCTGCGCCCTTGTGGAGGACGGGGCCGTACTTATGGAGCTTACCACCAGAAACGGAAAGAATCATTCCGCCAGAATCATCCCTTTGGTAGAGGCGCTGCTTTCCCTTGTTGACAAAAAGCCGGAGGCGGTGGATTTATTTGCGGTATCGGCAGGCCCCGGTTCCTTTACCGGGCTGCGCATCGGGGTGGTTACCATAAAGGGAATGGCTTACGCCCTTCAAAAGCCGGCAATAGGTGTGAATACCCTTGACAGTCTGGCCTATTCGGTGCCGGATTTTCCCGGACTCATCTGCCCCATGATTGATGCAAGGAATAACCAGGTCTATACGGCTCTCTACAGAAGGCGGGAGCAGGAACTGGCTACTGTCCGGGAAGCTGTGGGACTGCCTGTGGATCAGTGGGCCGATACGCTTTCCTCCGTACTTTCTCCGGGAGAATCCCTGCTTTTGGTGGGGGACGGAGCACCTCTTCATAAAGCGTACCTGGAGTCCCTTTTTCCAGACAGGGTATTTTCGGCTGAGCCGGAGCTTTTCATGCCCCGTGCGGCAGCAGTTGCACTACTTGCGGAGCAAAGCTACCGGAAGGGAAAAGCGGAGGATTTCAGTCCCTTCAATTTGGAACCCTTTTACTTAAGGCCTTCCCAGGCTGAGCGCATGAAAAGCGAGGGAGTAGTAAGAAATCTTTCCCACGGCGATTTGGAGCAGGTTTTAATTATCGAGAACAAGTCCTTTGGCGTTCCCTGGTCCAGAGGCATGTTTGAAGAGGAGCTGGCCAATACCAATGCGTTCTATAAGGTAATTGAAATAAACGGCAGCGTAATCGCCTACGGCGGTATGTGGAAGGTGCTCTATGAGGGCCATATTACCAATATCGCCGTGCATCCCGATTTCAGGCGCAAGGGTCTGGGGCGTAAGGTTTTAAGCAATTTGTTCATAGAGGCCGGCAAGCAGGGAGTCCATTTTCTTACTCTGGAGGTTCGGGTAGGCAACGAGGCAGCGATACGGCTCTATGAAAGCCTTGGCTTTGAAGTAAAGGGCCGCCGGAAAAGGTATTACTCCGATAATCATGAGGATGCCTTTATCATGTGGGCTAAGGTAGAGGAACAAAAATGAAGGCAAATCCTTTCATAGACAAAATCCATAAGCTTATGTGCTTATATAAAGCCGGCCAATTAGGCGGGGAGAAAATGCCCGAGGATGAAAATCCCGGGCTCGAGAAAGGCTCAAACAGCAATTATCTTTATTTTACTCTGCCCATGGCCCTTAATTATCAGCGCAATTCCTATAAATTATGGGAAAGCGCCTGCCGAACCTATCTGGATCCTGATACCAGGGAGGTTTTTTCTCCCGGCGAGGTATTAAGGCTTTCAAACGAGCAGCTTGTACATAAGCTTACTAAATACAGGCTGGCTCTTCAGCCTAATAAGCAGCCCCTCATCTGGAGGCGGTTGTCAGTCACAATATGTGAAAAATTTAACGGAGATTTAAGAGGTTTATTTCGTGAACATAATAGCTCGGTGAGCTGCATCAAAGGGTATATTCTCTCCAATAAACCGGATTATCCCTACCTTGGAGGAAATAAAATACTGAATTATTGGCTTTATGTTATGAGCCAATACACCGATGTGTCATTTAAGGATAAGGAAGCCTTAACGGTGGCGCCGGATACCCATATCATCCAGGCAAGTGAGCATTTGGGGCTTATTTCTGCTGCGGAAAGAACACAGGCCAATGTTCAGGAGCTTGTGGCAGGGCGCTGGGAAGAGGTTTTGAAGGGCACGCCTTACACGCCTATCGATCTTCATACGCCCCTGTGGCTGTGGAGCAGGGGAAAGTTTAAGGTGCCCCTTTCTACGGCTATTCGGAGCACTTTTTTGTAAAACGCCTTAATAGCTTACACATAAAGAAATTGTGTTGCAGCCCACCGGATTTCATTAACATCTTATGCTAGAATAAAGAGAAAAGGGAGGTATTTGAAATGGATATTGAATTTAAAGCCTATCTTGAAAAAATGCAGTCTCTAAACAGCGGTATATCTCTGTTTGCCTGGGACATGCGTACGCTTATGCCCAAAAAGGGTGTGGACAGTCATGCAAGAGTTATTGGCTATTTATCTGAAGAGCTTTTCAAGCTCACAACCTCCGAGGATATGGAACGTTTCCTTGATTATTACGGTGACGAGGAACACTTCAAAAAAGCGGATCCGTTAATTAAGGCCGCTTACAGGGAAGCCAGGGAGAATTTTCATCGCATAAAAAAAATACCCAGAGATAAATACACCGAATTTGTTATGCTCACCAATAAAGCGGAAGTCATGTGGGCCGATGCAAGAAAGAACTCGGACTTTAATGCCTTTAAACCTTATCTTGAGAAAATCGTCGCTTTTCTTAAGGAGATGTCCGAATACATTGGTTATAAGGAAAATAAATATGACGTGCATTTGCATAAGTTTGAACCGGGTATGACCGTCAGGCAGCTTGATGCTTTATTCGGCAGCTTGAAGGATAAGCATATCGGCCTTTTGCGCCGTATTCGGGCATCAGGAAAAAACACGGATAAAAATCTCCTCCTGGGTAACTACAGCATTGCCGCCCAGCAGGAATTCTCCCAATACATACTGGATCAGATGGGGTTTGACAAGGAGGCGGGCAGGCTGGATGTAAGCGCCCATCCCTTCTCCTGCTCCATTACTCATGGTGATGTGCGAATTACCACCAATTACAATGAGAAGGATTTTACCGGCGCACTGTTCGGCACTATCCATGAATGCGGACACGCATTGTATGAGCAGAATTTTTCCGCCGAGCTGGCAGGAACCAATCTCCATGATGGTGCGTCCTTCGGCATCCATGAATCACAGTCCCGCTTCTGGGAAAATATGGTGGGACGTAGTGAGGCCTTTTGGAAGCGTTACTATCCCGAGCTTAAGAAACGCTTCCCCGACAGCTTGAAAAAGGTGGATCTGTGGAGCTTCTATTGCGCCATTAACCATGTGGAGCCGTCTCTTATACGCATTTACGCCGATGAAATGACCTACGATCTCCACATTATGATTCGCTATGAGGTTGAAAAAAGCCTGTTGAACGGCAATTGCACCGTGGGCGAGCTGCCGGAGCTGTGGAACGCAAAATACAAGGAGTATCTGGGGGTTACGCCCCCCAATGACGCACAGGGGGTTCTGCAGGATATCCACTGGTCCGGCGGAGACTTCGGCTACTTTCCTTCTTATTCCCTGGGCAACCTTTATGCTGCCCAACTGCTCAACAGCATTAAAAAAGATCTGCCTGACTTTGAGGGCCTCATTGAGAAAGGGCAGCTTCTGCCGATTAAAAGCTGGATGACGGATAAAATTCACCGCTACGGAAAAATGCTCACCCCTGAAGAGCTTATGCTGTCTGCTACCGGTGAAGCTCTAAATTCGTCCTATTACACGGATTATCTTACTTCAAAATATTCAAGGATTTACGGAATATAGGTACGAGGTTCAGGCCTGTCATAATAAGTCCCCCTTTTCTATAGAATATAGTGGGTCTTTTTAAATGGTCCGGCATAAGGCTGGAGGAAGAGACGATCCACAATACGTTAGTCGGGGGGCTTTAGCATGGCGGTTGGGCCGCTTTCAGCGGGGAGCTTGAAAAGAGAATGCGATCCGGATTGGCTTAAATTTCAGAATACTTCTCAGCTTGCTCCTTCCAGGGAGCTTATCGGACAAAACAGGGCCTCGGATGCCACGGATTTTGGCCTAGCGGTTCAAATGGACGGCTATAATCTGTACCTTTCAGGGGAGCCTGGGGTGGGGAAAACCCGTTATGGGCTTGAAAGCGCCCAAAAGCACGGGCGGCTGATGCCTGTGCCCGATGACTGGTGCTATGTGTATAATTTCGAGGATTCCAACAGGCCAAAGGCCTTGAATCTTCCTGCGGGAACAGGAAGGGAATTCAAAAAGGACATGGAGGATTTCGTCCGCACCATCGAGCAGGAAATCTGCAAGGCCTTTGAGGGCGAGGAATATGTTACGGAGCGGTCCCGCATCATTAAGGAATTTCGTGAGAAAAAGGATGAGTATTCCCTGGTGCTTACAAAGGAAGCGGCCGAAAGGGGTTTTCGCGTCAAAATGACAACCTCGGGCATCTATTTCATGCCTGTTATTGATGACGAGCCTTTAAGTGAGGAGGAGTTCAAGGCTCTTGATGAGGATGTGAAGATGGAGCTGACCAAGTCCTCGGAAATTCTCCAGAATGAAACGGCGGAGACCATACGTAAAATCCATGAAATTGAAATGGAAGCTGAAAAGGCCGTCAGAGACTGGGAAAATCAGATTGCCCTTTATGCCGTAGGCGTGCATATGAACATTCTTAAGGATAAATACAAGCTTTTTCCCTTCGTGGCCGAATACTTAAACGGCGTCCAGAAGGATATTCTGGCCAATATCGACAAGCTTGTGGCCAGGGATGATGAGCAGCAGAGCCAATCCCCCTTCTACAGGCTGATGCTTAAAAGAAGCGGTGAGCAAAACCCCTATGACCATTACCGGATAAACCTTCTTGTGGACAACAGCCGCCTGACGGGAGCTCCCGTCATCGTGGACTATAATCCCACCTATTACAATCTTATGGGGCGTTGTGAATACGAAAATGAGCTGGGAACCATGATTACCGACTATACCCTTATCAAGCCGGGGCTGTTTCACCAGGCCAACGGAGGCTTTCTTATCCTCCAGGTAACCGATGTGATGGCTAATCCCAGAGCATATGAAATTATTAAAAGAACGCTGAAAACCCGGCAAATTGTTATTGAAAACATTAAGGAGCAGATGGGGCTTGTGGCTGTGTCCGCACTAAAGCCGGAGCCTGTTCCTGTTAATGTGAAAATTATCCTTGTGGGAAGTCCGGAGGTTTATCACCTTTTATATCACATGGATCAGGATTTTAGAAAGCTCTTTAAGATTAAAGCCGACTTTGACGATTACCTTCCCTACAATCAGGAAAATGTACATAAAATCGCACAGTACATCAGTTCCTTTTGCAACCGTGAGGGAGTGGCTCACTTTGACAAATCCGGTGTCATGTCGGTCATCAATTACAGTTGCAGACTGGTTGAGGATAAGAATAAGCTATCCGCCCAATTCAGCGAGGTAGGCAGTCTTTTGGGAGAGTCGGGTACCTGGGCGCGTATGGAGGGCAGTGCGCTGGTTACGGAGCGTCATGTCAAAAAAGCCGCCGCAGAAAAGCGCAGGCGTTCCAGCCGCTATAATGATGAGCTTCTGGAGCAGGTTCGGGAGGGAACGCTTCTTATTGATACCGATGGCTACGAGGTGGGGCAGATTAACGGCCTTGCTGTTATTGAGACAGGAGATCTGGCCTTCGGCAAGCCCTGCCGTATTACGGCCACAACCTATATGGGAAAGGAAGGCATACTGGACATTGAAAGAGAGGTAGAGACAGGCGGAATCACCCACAGCAAGGGCGTACTTATTTTAAGCGGCTACATTGGACGCAAATATGCCCAGGAAAACCCTCTGTCCCTTTCGGCCAGCCTTTGCTTTGAACAATCCTACGGCTTTATCGACGGGGACAGCGCTTCTTCCGCCGAGCTCTACGCCATCCTCTCAAGCCTATCGGATCTCCCTGTGTATCAGGGAATTGCCGCTACGGGCTCCGTTAATCAGTTGGGATACATCCAGCCCATTGGGGGAGTGACCTGTAAAATCGAGGGTTTTTTTGAAATCTGCCGCATTCGGGGACTCACCGGAAAGCAGGGGATTATTTTGCCCAGCCAAAATATACAGAATCTTGTGCTTAATGATGAGGTGGTGGAGGCTGTGGAAAAAGGGTTGTTTCATATTTACCCCATTAAGACGGTGGAAGAAGGACTGGAGATCTTAACCGGAGTGAGGGCGGGGGATAGGCTTCCTGACGGCAGTTACCCTAATGGCACCATCAATGATCGGATATCCAAAAAGCTCAGAAAGTTTTCAGCCTCCTTTGGGTCCCTTTTAAAGTCCGAGTGAAATGATAAAAAGCAGGGGCTTTTTATAAAACTTAAGCCCATGCTAATCCTTGAAATAAAATTCATGAAATTGAAATAAATTCTCATATTTTTAAAATAAAAATGACATAAACTCATAATAAGAAAAAATTATCTAAAAATGTTTACAAAAATGAATATGGTTGATATAATTTTTGTATAAGGAACCGGTGCGCTGCCGCATCGGAAAGCAATGTGGCTTTGCTCGCTCAATCGAAGAGAGTGAAGCTCTTTTCATATTTGAAGGGTTCATTTGAGACAGGAAGCACTAAAATACAATCGGACAAGCAGGTGACGGAATTGCCGGGGAGGCTGAAAGATGGACTCATCTATTTTAAGCGTCGGGATTGATGTGGGGACAACCACCACCAGCATGGTACTGACAAGACTGGGTATCAGGAACACTGCACCGGGCTTTCTCGTCCCTCGCATTTCAATCGTGAGCAAGGAGATCATCTATCGAAGCGGGATCTACATCACTCCTCAGTTAACCGGCAATCAAATTGACATCACCGCGTTGGCGGAAATAATAAAAGCGGAATATCTAGAGGCAGGCATAACACCCGAAAGGGTACAGACCGGTGCTGTCATCATTACAGGGGAATCGGCCCGAAAGGACAATGCGGAGCAGGTAACGGAAATTCTCAGCGGATTTGCGGGGGACTTTGTGGTTGCTACGGCCGGTCCGGACCTTGAATCCGTTATAGCGGCTCAGGGAGCGGGAATTCAGCAATACTCCCGGCAAACCGGGTGCATTGCCGTCAATTTTGATGTGGGGGGAGGCACCACCAATATTGCGGTTTTCCGGGCCGGAGAAGTCCTGGGCTGCTGCTGTCTTGATGTGGGCGGCAGACTGGTGCGGGTGGAGAAGGACGGAAGCATTTCCTATGTGAGCGCAAGCTTCGTGTTAGTAGCCCAGTCACTGGGGCTGGCCTTTTACCCCGGTGAAAAAGCCGAAACGGAAAAGCTGAGGCGGGTAACCGACCGGATGGCCGAGCTGATAGGCGAAGCCGTGGGGATGATTCCCGGATCACCCCTGTGCGAAAAGGTTCGAACACCGGGAAGCAGCATTCTTGCAAGCCCCGGACGTATGGATTGCCTCTCCTTTTCGGGAGGCGTTGCCGATCATATCCGGAGCCCGGGCGGCGATTGGTTTGTTCACGGCGATATTGGGCCGCTGCTGGCGGACAGTATCCTTAGAAGTACGCTTTACAGGAGCTTTACCGTTATCCCCGCCAGAGAAACCATCCGTGCCACCGTCATTGGTGCAGGCGCCTATACAACGTCCATCAGCGGCAGCACCATCAGCTATTCCGGAGAAGAAGTCTTCCCCGTGCGGAATCTGCCCGCCTTTGTGCCCGGCAGGGAAGTGGAAAGCTGCTGCCTTTTGGGTGACACCGATTCGCTTTGGGAGCGGGCGGACTGGTTTTTAAAGCAAAGCTCCTCGGAAAATGTTCTGTTCTGTTTCAAGTCTATTGAAAATCCCACCTACCGTCAGCTTTCAAACCTGGCTGACGTCATAGCAAAGGTTGCCCAAGGGCTCCTTTCGGAGAAGCAAAGTCTGTTTGTTCTTACGGAGTATGATTTTGCCAAGGCACTGGGACAGGCTTTAAAACGAAGAATACCAGGGAGCTGGGCCATTGTCTGTATCGATGGCATCCGGGCACGCCAGGGTGACTATATCGATTTGGGCAGGCCTGTGGCAGGAGGGCTTGCGGTTCCCGTAGTTGTGAAGACACTTATCTATGGATAGGAAGTAAGGAGGAGTAGCATTGAGACTTAAGACGAAGCTGGCAGGGCAGGTATATCAGTTCCCATCGGTAAAAGAGGTGCTGGCCAAGGCCAACGAAAAAAAATCGGGGGATGTACTGGCAGGACTGGCGGCAGAAAGCGACAGCGAGCGGATCGCCGCAAAGGAGGTCCTGTCGGAGCTGCTCCTTAGTGATCTTCGGAACCATCCTGCCGTGGATTATGAAATAGACGATGTAACCCGCATCGATCAGGATGCGGTTAATGAAACCATCTATAACGAGATAAAAAACTGGTCGGTGGGAGAGTTCCGGGAGTGGCTTTTACGATACGGCACCACTGCGGAGGACATTCAAAGGGTAAGCAGGGGCTTGACAGCGGAAATGATTGCCGGTACGGCAAAGCTCATGTCGAATTTGGATCTTATTTATGCGGCAAATAAAATACGTATACATACCCATTGCATTACCACCCTGGGAAAGCGGGGAACCTTCTCCACACGCCTTCAGCCCAATCACCCCACCGACGATTTGGAAGGTATCACCGCCTCAGTATACGAGGGACTGAGCTATGGCTCAGGCGACGCGCTTATCGGCCTTAACCCTGTAAGCGATTCCGTTTCAAGCTGCCGGGAGATACTCAAACGGTTTCAGGAGATTAAGGATGCCTGGCAAATCCCCACCCAGCACTGTGTGCTGGCCCATATTACCACCCAAATAGAGGCTGTCAGGCAGGGCGCTCCGGCGGATCTGATTTTCCAGAGCATTGCAGGATCTCAGAAGGGAAACGAGGCCTTTGGCTTTACTACCGACACGGTAAGGGAGGCCCAGGCTCTGCTTAAGCGGAAAGGATCGGCTCCGGGGCCCAATCTTTTGTATTTTGAAACCGGTCAAGGCTCCGAATTGTCCTCCGATGCCCATTACGGTACGGATCAGGTAACCATGGAGGCCCGCTGCTATGCCTTTGCCAAGGCCTTCTCCCCTTTCATGGTCAACACGGTGGTGGGCTTTATCGGTCCCGAGTACCTTTACGACAGCAAGCAGGTCATCCGGGCGGGACTGGAGGATCATTTCATGGGCAAGCTGTCTGGCATACCCATGGGCTGCGACTGCTGCTATACCAACCACATGATGGCTGACCAGAATGATATTGAGAATCTGGTACTGCTTTTGGCATCGGCGGGGTGTACTTATGTTATCGGCGTCCCCTCCGGTGATGACGTTATGCTCAATTACCAGACCAACTCCTATCACGATGCCTTTGCTGTAAGGGAAACCCTGGGCTTGCGTCCCACAAGGGAGTTTGAGCTGTGGCTGGAGCGTATGGGGATTATGGAGAACGGAAGACTCACTTCCCTTGCCGGTGACCCCACTTTGTTTTCAGGGAGGTCGGGATTGAAATGAACGATGAAAAACTGCTTGATAAGGTTACTGCCGAAGTGCTGCGGCTGCTGGAAGAAAAGCTGGGAAGAAAAGAGAATCCCCAACAGAATCCGGCCGGTGAGGTTGAGGTGGTCGGGTTTGCCCAATCCGGGGTCTCGGGAGATGAGTCCCTTAGCGATCTGACAGCGGTGGAAACCAAAAAACAGATTATGCTGGAGGGAGCACAAAATCCTGATGCTCTGGCTCAATTAAAACAGAGAACTCCTGCCCGAATCGGTCTGGGAAAGGCGGGGCCAAGGCTTGGCACCCGGGCTCAGATAACCTTCAGAGCCGACCATGCGGTGGCCATGGACGCGGTGTTCAGGGATGTAAACGAGGCTATCCTGGACGAGCTTCAATTGTTTTCCTTTCAAACCCTCTGCCAAAACAGGAATGAGCACCTGACCCGTCCGGATAAGGGGCGTCAGTTCTCACCTGAAAGTATACGGGAAATGGCATCCAGATGCCGCCGAAACCCTCAGGTTCAGGTTTATCTCTCAGACGGGCTCAGCAGTCAGGCGGTGGATGCCAATGCAAGGGATATCCTGCCTGCCTTGCTGGATGGTTTGAAGGATTATGGAATAAGCACAGGCACGCCGTTCTTTGTGAAATTTGGCCGGGTTCCGGCCATGGATGTGGTTTCGGAAACCTTGGGCGCCGACGTGACCTGTGTGCTTATCGGGGAGAGGCCGGGGCTTGCCACGGCCAACAGCATGAGCGCCTATATTGCCTACC
>JAFADM010000183.1 GCA_023424865.1 Bacillota bacterium
ACAAAGCAGTAGCCCTCCGACCAGATAGCATCCGTCCCCTCTTGCGCCCATGCTTCGTCCAGGCCCACGTCGGCCCAGCCTGCCTTGTCGGTAAAGCTGGAGGTTCCCACATGATAAACCTCTCCCAGAACATGGTGGTGGGGACCAAGGAGGTTCCGGTTGCTTCCGTAAAGCAGCAGTTCAAGAGTGTTGTTTCCCGGCACGGCATAATCGGTGATATCTACCGTATAAGGCGCCCAGGCGGCGGTTTTCGCCTCTCTGCCGTTAATGAAAAGCTTCCATACGGCGGCATCAGGCCTTCCCACATCCAGAAGAATTCGCTCAAGGGGACGTTCTCCCCAATAATCCTCACGCTGTTCCCTGGAAGGCTCTCCAGTAGCTCCCCCGGGAATTTCCTTATCCTTTTCTCCCGGATTTTCAGCAAGGGTAAACTCCTGCTTTAAAAGGACATTTCCCGCAAAGAAGCAAAAGCCCTGAGACGTCAGGTCTCCGCTTTTAACCCTCGACGGCCTCTCCTTTATCACAAAGGGACCCTGGGTAACCACCGCCCTTCTTTCCCTTTGCTCATAGCCTGCCTTGCTGAATACGCCGAAATCTCCAACCACATAGATGCTTTCAAGCTCCATATCATAGGTCAGCTTATTTCGCTCTGTTTCAAGAATGTCCTTGCCGAAAAGAACCTCGTACACCTTCCGGGACTGGTAGAACTCCCCTTTAAGCACAACCTCATTGACACCCTTTTTTGCATAGTACTTAATGTCCAGCCGCTTAAAAGAACGGTCCTTCCACCATCCCTTACCGCTGTCATAGACAATGGAGCAGCCGTTAATGGTAATTTTAAAATGCTCGGGTGTTTCTATGGCCAGAAACAGATCTTCAAGCCGCCCAGGCTCCACAGCCATCTCAAAGGAATAGCTCAGTGCTACGGGACAGGGCCTTTTCATATGAAGCAGCTCCTCCATGACCTTGAATACAGGAAGAGGGCCTTTCCACTCTCCTTCATCCACCTGGCAGCAGCAATAATCGAGGGTCAGGGAATTAAGATCCGATCGCTCCACCGTCCAGTTCTCCCGGGGACAAAGATAAAAGGCCGCAGCTGTGCTGTCCTCTTTTTTGCATAGTTCAGGCTCCACCTCATCCGTTTTTTCAAGGATAAGGACATGGGCCTCCATTGGGTGAAATTCCAGATTCGCAAGGGTTTCGCCTCCTGCCCGGTTGCAAGACACCTTCTCGGCTTCACCATTTTCAGGCCTGTATTTTACGAGGTTCCCTGCTGCCGGGATTCTAACCTGTGCCTGATAGTTTATATCCTTACTGTGATTTACCATATAATAAACCAGCAGTTCGCCCAAATCCCTCTGCTGGCAGTGAACGTCCTCAATATCCCTCTGTCCCTGACGGATGCTCAATGGAAGGATCCCTGAAATTTCAAGCAGGCTTTTTAGCTTATGCCTGTCCTTTCCGGTTTTTCTGATTCTCCTCATAAAGCTATCGGTCAGAGCCCCTTCTTCTCCGCCACACCGGCTTGGGAGGCTTCCTGCACTGATTACCAGGCCTCCCCTGTCCATAAAGGCCTCCAACAGCTCCACCGTTTTTCTGTCCAGGGTAACGACAGACGGAAGAATGACTGCCGTATACCGGCAACGGCCTATGCAAAAGAGGCCTTCTTCCGTATAGCCATGGCGGCTTATCAGCGTTTCATCTCCGTAATGATGGGCGGCATGAAGCCCCGAGAGCACGGCAGCGGCCCACTCAAAATCCTCATCAAGCTGCCTGAGAGCAGCGTTATTGGTGCCGTCATAGGCTATCCAAGCGCTTTTCATGGGATGAATAAGCAGGATGGGCGCTATTTCCCTACCCATGGAAAGCAGCATGCCCAGCCTGGAAATGTAATCATTAAAGTATCTGTACACCTCCCACCAGGGCTGCTGGTAAAACAGCGACGGCGGATAATCCCTCTTTCGGAGCCCCCTTAAGGTATAGGATTCCAGGTGCTGGCAAATAAGGGTGACCCCGTTAACCATTTGCCATTGAGCAATCCATTTCATCTCTTCAAAGCTCACATTCCAGCCGCTCAGGCCGTAGGTTTCCGTCAGCACGGCCTCCTTGCCCATTTGGTTTGCCACGGAACCGGCAAGCTTGGGAATCACGGGACTTGAGATATACCTTCCCAGCCAATCAATTCCGGGAATGTGCATGAACTCGTAAAAGGGAGCCACTCCGGCGCTGCAGGTCATTTGATTGTACAAGCTGCCTTCCTGGATGGTATGTCCCGTCAGCTTGCAGTTATGGGAATCACACCATTGGTAGATCTGCTTTGCGAAGGATTCGGTATAAAGCTCGCTGACAAGGCTCCAGAAGTCATAGCGTATTTTCTCATAGCCGTCCCAGGGGAGAAACAAGGCAGGAAGCACCTCTGTGAGGTCATAGCCATACCTTTTTGCAAATGCTTCCGGTAGAACGGGCGACCAGGGAATTTTTCGTTTCTTGAACTGGGGCTCATCGGTAAAAAAGCCCTTCATGCCCGTACCGAATTCACCTTCAAAACGCCGGTAGTAGTTTTCGTGGGTCAGTTCCAAAAAAGCCCTGATAACCTTTTTATTCAGTATATCAACATAGAAGGGACTGGATTTTTCGTAAATAAGAATCTCCTCGCCGCTCTCCGTCCGATAACGCCCCAGCAGCTTTTCCTGTCCCAAGGGATTCTTGTCACTTTTCAAAACCTCTATTTCAAGCCACCGGACATGGTATTCCTCTCCCAATGAAGGCACAAGCCCTCCGGCAAAGCCGCTGGGCCAGCCGTTTTCATCATAGCTCCAGGTGTGCATGTCGGTCTTTTTCCCTTCGTCAATGCAGGCCTCAATACATGCCATCCATTCGTTACTTAAATACTCGGTTTCAAGTCCGCCCCTGGCGTGCATGAAAAACCCGCCCAGTCCCGCTTTCTCCATTTCCCGTATCTGCCGGCGCAGCTCCTCCGGTTCCAGCCTGTCATTCCAGGACCAGAAGGGAACAGGCCTGGCTTCCGAGTCAGGATTCATTAGTTTTTCTACCAAATTTTCCATACTCTTCATGCTCTACACCTCCTCAAGCAAAATTTTTCTCACTCTTTATTTCATGATTCTGTTTCAACATGCTTTGGTTTGCTCCTTTTTTATGTAATTAATTTCGTGGCCTCACTTTTTTATGAAATGGCGTTAAGTTCTTAAAAGCCCGGCCGGGTACACAGTTAAAAAGGCTCAGAGGGAGATTTTCTCTGAGCCTTCTCCTTTTGGACCTTTTGGACCGATCACCTTGAGAGCAGCATGTAGAGCATCTGGGCTGCCTGAGCCCTTGTGGCTGTCTGCCCGGGAAGGAGGTTTTCTCCGTTCCCCGCAAGGATTCCGGCTTCTGTAAACAGCCTCAGCACCTCCGTGGCATAGCCTGCCACGCTTCCGGCATCCCTGAAGCTTTCCAGTGCTCTGCCGCCCTTCCCGCCGCTTTCGGGCAGCTCCTCCACCCTCTCCAGCATCCTATAAAGAAGGGTGAACATATCCTGACGGCTGATGGCCTCGTCAGGTTTGTAGCTGTTGGTGCCCACACCTGCCGCAAGCCCCATGCGCCTAGCGGTGGCAAAGTAAAGGCTGTCGCTTCTGTCCTTCGTATCTGAAAAATGCCCTGTGGCGGCAGAATCCGGCTCAATTCCGTAGGCCTTCATAGCCATTACAAGGAAAGCGCCCCGGCTCACAGGTGCGTCAGGGGCATAAAGGCCGTTTTTGCTCACATCAAGCCCTCTGGCAGCCACGAAGGACACCGCTCTTTCGTACCAGGCCGTTCCCGCCACGTCTCTGAAGCTTACCGGATTATAACCAATCATAAAGATGGAAAAGTGCTCCGTTCGGAACCTTGCCATCCGGTTCTCCCCGTCATACCGGCCACGCACGGTCTGCAAATTCCCGGCGTCGTCACTAGAGTAAATCACAACGGCATTCTCATCCTCCCCTTCTCTCAGATCATAAGGAAGGCTTATCTGCACCTTTCCGCCGCCGAAGGTGGTTAGGGGTATATTCCCCGACAGAAGAGTGAAGTCGTAGAGAGGCCTTCCTTCGGCAGCTTTCCCGGCCTCCTCCGGGAGTGCTTCCGGATCAAGCTTCCGGACTGTGAGGCTCACCTCCCCGTTTCCTGCCGATGCGCCTATGGCGGCCACGGCTTTAGCGTCAAAGGTTACGCAGCCCATCCCGGAGCTTATTTGTAAGGAGGCTTCCGTTAGGGCCGCTGCCTTTCGGAGGGATGCCCCGGGTATTTTTACCGTAAGGGAAGGAGCTTGGTAGGCTCCTTCCGCCAGGATTTCAAGGACGGGTTTCCGCCCGGAGGCTTCGGCCTCCTTCGTCCACGCGGTGAGCAGTGCTTCAAAGGCGTCGGCCCCTACGCTTGCCAAGGCCGCTCCCGTTGACCCGTCGATGGTTGCGGTTGTTTTGACGGATACGATTGACGTCCCGCTCTCCGTCCGTACAACAGGCAAAGTGAAGTCGGAACCGGATGTGTTGCCGGAGTCGGATTCAGATTCCTCTCCCGAATCGTCCCCCGGCCCTGCGCTGCCACCCGCCGTAACGGAAGCGGTTCCCATAAGCCTTCCGTCAGGCCGGTTGACATAGACACTGTAATCCGTCACGGTTTTCAGGGCACCGGTGGTAACTGAAAGGGCAATCCGACCGGTTCCGTCCGCGTCGGCCTGGCCCATGGCCTTGATGCTTGACTGAGCGGCATCCACCACTCTCACGGTATAGCTACGCCCTGCCTCAAAGCCGGCTCCGGTTACCGTCACTCTCCCGCCGCCATAGACGGCGGACACTTGAGGAGCCGCCGCTGCCGCGGGAAGATAAAAGCTTGCCAGACACAAAGTCAGGACAATCAGAAGGGGTAAAATTCGTTTGTTCATGGTCTTCCGCTTCTTCCTTTCATCGTTATGAGCTCATTCCGTCGTCCCATAAGCATGGACGGCTATCCCCATATCTTCCGCCGACAGCTCCGGCATACCGCTTGTCAACCAGACTTCCACCCGGGTTCCCCCAACCGGATAGGACACAACGGTATCCGCTCCTGTGGCAGAAATCATCACCACGCTTACCTTGGCGTCGTCTCCCGCGCCTTGGGTGAGCTGTACGACCAGATATTTACCTGAAAGATTGGCAGCCTCACTCCCGCCTATGGAAACGGTACGCATCCTTCCCGCGCCGCCGGCCACTTCCTCGCCGATGGTAAGGCTATAGGGAGGCGTGCCCTCCGGTTCCATAACATCCCCGGATTCAAATTTAATCTCGTCAATAGTGTTGTTGGTGTTTGCGGTGTTTCCATAGCCGGTAATCCTGACATACCTTGCCTCAGTGCCTTCGGGGAAAGCAAAGCGTTCCAGCGTGCGGGAAGCGACTATCGCGGACAGGACCCGGTCATGGGTCTTTATCCACGTCTTTCCGTCCAAGGAAATTTCAATATCAAAGGTTTGCCGGCGTTGATGATTGTTTCTCCACGCAATATGAGCGGAGGAGATACCGGCCGCTTCACCAAAATCATAGACGATCCAGATGCCGTCACCCGCCTTGGCCCAGCAGGTTGTAAAGTCGCCGTCATAGGACCATGATCCTTCATAGGGCTCGTCATACCCAACAGCAGCACAGTCCTCGATTGTCACATATCCTTTTTCAAAGCTTCCGGCTATGCCGTTCCACTCCAGCAAATGGATATAGGTGTCGGCAATGAGAATCCTGCTGTTGTCGGAATCCCAGGTAAATTCCGCCTCAAATCCGGCCACCGCTCCCACGGGTGCAACCAATATGCCATCCTCCAGTCTTGCCAAAGCTCCCAGGGAAATGGACTGCCCATTTTTTGTCATAATTTCACTGCCGGATTGCAAGATTAAACGGATGTCCTCCCTTGTGGCAGTCAGGGCTTTTGCCTCTTCATTCCATTCAACCACAGCACCCATCGCTTCAAATACTGTCTTAACAGGCACAAGAACTGCGCCATTGTCAACAAACGGCTCCTGATCCTCAAAAGCAACTCCCTTGCCGTTTAACAATACAAACACCCTGGTGCTCGACGGAGGAACCACCTCAATGGGAGCCCCTTCTTTTAAATAATTCGTCCATATTTGTTTGATA
>JAFADM010000184.1 GCA_023424865.1 Bacillota bacterium
GAGGGTGGGATAATAGGGATGTATGGCGTTAGCATTGAGGTGAAGGGCGTAAACATAAGGGTCTACCATGGCTTCCATATATAGAAGACCGATGGGTGCCGTAGGCTCGCAGGACCTTAAAATCATAAGGCTGTAGTGATTAAAGGAGGAATAGATGACTCTCTCCTTCATACCCGCGGCAGCCACAAGGTTCCTGGCCTTGGCTTCTATTCCCTCATACAAAACGTGTTCCGACTTTATTTCAATATTAACGGCCATGGAAGCGGATTTGGTAAAATCGAGCACTTCCTCCAGAGTAGGTATCTTAATTCCGGAGAAACCAGGCTTGCCGCCCGAAAAATCAAGAGACTTAAGTTCTTCCAATGTATAGTCGTGAATTCTGCCCTTGCCGTTGGAGCATCGCTCCAGGGTTTCATCGTGGGCAACAACCACGTGTCCGTCGGATGTTAAATGAATATCCAGCTCCAGGCCGTCTGCTCCCATCTTATGGGCAAGCATAAAGGCTTCCATAGTGTTTTCGGGAGCATAGGCTGAAGCTCCCCGGTGAGCCCAAATGAGTGTTTTAATAAGATCTCCCCCCATCCCCATCGATTTAAAAGTAAACAGGCTTCTTCCGTTATTCTATTACGAAAACCTGTATGATTCAACCCGAAGGTGAGGAATCGCCAAGCCAGTTTAAAAAATCACGAACCTGCATGCGCAGATATTCCTTTTCAATTTCCTTAAGCTTGTGGGCAAGAGCTTCAGGATCATTCTGGCATGTTTTTTTAAGCAATAAGTACTCTTCCTCCGAATAATTGACTTCGGGCTCATAAAAGGCCGCCACAGTGCCTTTACCCTCCACATCTCCCAGCCCCTCGCTCAAGGAATAGGCCAGAGCCAGGGTATCCGCCAGCTCGGTAAATTTATCCGGAGACGTGGATTTCAAGCTCCAGTCAGTCATATCCTCCTGGGACACAAACTCAAACCCCACTTTGTTTTCCGCATCATAACCGTCCAATATAAAGCTTTGCGCATTTTTCCCAGGCTTTATCCCCTGATTGTCTAAAAGATCCGGCAGGCGAAGGTCGGATAATTCCAGGGCGTTTTGTATAAAGTTCAGACCTGCCCCCTGTGCTTCCAGACTTATTACTTCAAAGGCTTCCTCTTCGGTAAGGCAAATTGAGGGTATTCCTCTGCTATCATCGGGAAAAGCCTTTCCTATTCCATTTTCAAACACCGGAGCCACTTCAAGATAGCTCCTGTTTCTTCGATCAAAATTAAAAAGGTGACGCACGCCGGACTGCGGGGATTGAATGGAGCACCCTGCCAAAGCCACTGCAACCGTAAGGCAGGATAAGGACATCAACCGGCAAGCGATTTTTTTCATAAGCATTAAAACAAGCCTCCAAAAACTTGAATAAACTTGAGTTTATGTATCTGGCAAAAGCATACCAGGTATTAGACGGAATACCCCTCTAAGAAGTTCACCGTTTATATCGATTTTTTTAAATTTTTATTACAGAAACGAGGCAGATTGTTTTGCCGAAGAAGTTTCCGAAAGGTCAAAAGCCTCTCAGTTCTTGAAAGAGAGCCTGTTCTGCGGGAGAACAGGCTCCAAAATGTGCTTCATAGAATTGTTACAAACTGTTGCATTAATGTTTCTCTAAATCGGATTGCGTAGTGGTTTCCTGCTGAGCATCGGCCTTGTTTACCTTACCTAAATATTCAGGCAGGTCCATACCGGCCATTTTAAACATTTCATTCATAGGTGGAACAGACTTCATAAGGCTTGATATAAAGCCCGCGGTAGATGAACTTCCGTCTTTTCCATTCATGCCGTCCCAAACCGTAACCTTGTCGATTTTAATGTTTTTAACAGCCTCCACCTGAATCTTCATGAGATCCTCAAGCTTATCGGCAATCATCAGGCGTGTTGCAGCCGTAGCATCGCCTCCGGAAGCCTGAACCACATCAGCAAAACCGGCAGCTTGCTTAACAAGGAGTTCCTGCATACCACGGGCCTGGGCTTCCATTTTAAGGTAAATAGCATCCGCTTCACCCTTTGCCATGCGGCGAATCTGCTCGGCCTGGGCTTCTGCTTCCAGCTCCAGCTTACGCTTCTGGATTTCAGCTCTAACCAAGACGTCGGCTTCCTGAGTTGCTTTTTCACGGGCGGCACGGGCGGATTCGGCCAACTGCTCAGCCAGATAGGATTCCTCAAGGGCCTTGGCAGACTGAATTTTTTCAGCTGCGGTAGCGCGCTTCAAGGCTTCGGCTTCCCGCTCACGACGTACGGCATTTGAAAGAGCAACCTGCGCACCGGCTTCGTTTTCACCCTTAATAGCCTCCGAATCGGCAGCAGCAACATGAATTCTCTGCTCCCTTTTAGCGTTGGCTTCACCGATGGCACCATCCTTATCCTTCTCGGCAACGGATTGCTTGGCGTCATTGATAGCCTTTGCGGCTGCTTCCCGGCCTAAGGCGATAATGTAGCCGGACTCGTCGTTTATGTCGGTTACGTTTACGTTAATAAGCCTTAAACCGATTTTCTTCAGCTCGGTTTCAACGTTCTGGGAGACAGCCTGTAAAAACTTGTCTCTGTCCGTATTGATTTCCTCAATGTCCATAGTTGCTATAACAAGACGCAGCTGTCCGAAAATAATATCCTTTGCCAGCTCCTGGATTTCATTGAGCTGAAGGCCAAGCAGGCGCTCGGCGGCATTCTGCATAACACCTTGCTCAGTAGAGATTCCTACGGTAAATCGAGAGGGTACGTCAATACGGATGTTCTGACGGCTCAGTGCGTTTTTAAGATCCACGCTGATGGACATGGGCGTCAAATCCAGGTATTCATAAGCCTGAATCACCGGCCAGATAAAAGCGGCGCCGCCATGAATACATCTTGCGGAAAGAGCCGTACCGTCACTTCCCGAGCCCACTTTTCCGTAAACCACAAGGATTTTGTCCGACGGGCATTTGCGGTAGCGGGAAACCACAAAGATAAACATGGAAAGAAGCAGTATTGCCACAACAACAATGAGAATCATAGTTTCAAAAGTCATTTTCAAGCCTCCTGATTATTAATTATTTTTCTTCAACACCGGTTTGCCATTGCACACCTAGGCCTGGAGAGAGTTTTCCTCCGGCATGACCAAAAGAATTTTTCCCTCCGTAAGGCCGGTGACAATAATGGGCTTTCCGGTATCAATATCGGCCTGGTTCTCCGTTTCGGCTTCCATTTCGCAAAGCCGTTCCTGGACAAGCACAGTAATTTTTCCCCTGCCCTTTCTTTCGGCAGGGATCCGGATATAGACCTCGCCCCTCTTTCCAAGAGCGTTTTCCGTGAGGACATTGCCGCTGGACTGGAGTCTTAAAAGGGTTCTGACAGTCCATGCTATAAAGTACATAGCCAGGTAGCCTGCAACAAGTGCAAGGGCAATGGCCAAAGGAGCAGATAAATTCCAGCTCAGGGCAGCAAAGCCCATCCAGCCGCCTATGGCGCAAAAGGACACCACACCCTTAAGGGTAAGCATACGCAGCGCATCGGTAGCGTTACCATCGTGCACAAAGTTCTCGTGGCCGTTGACATCATGAGGGTCCATGGGGTGGTCGCCATGGCCGTCATGAAAATTAACGTCACCGTCTCCATGAGCATCTGCTCCATTATCCATTCCAAAGAGTGATAGCACTGTTTGAATAATGAGTACCACTGTTGCCGGGACTGCAAAGATTGCAAAAACCTGCTGCAAAAGCGTTAATCCATTCCACCATTCCATAGTTCCACCTTCTTTCTCTTAATTACCGGCAAGACACTCTCTGTTCATTGACAGGCTATCGGCCGTCTGCCTGGCATACTGCATGAGGTTTGACGATTCGTGAGCACAAACCATCGAACGCAGGGCGGGACGCAGCCGGTTTTTTTCCTCCCCGGTTAAATCGGGGTTCAACTCAAGCTGACGGTCGATCTCCCTAAATAGTTCTTTTATGTCTATTACCTCCTTAATGTCCGCCGGTACCAGAATGGTGGACAGGATGTCGTAGATTTTGCTGTCATCCAGAATATCATCGGATGTATCCAGTAAATTTCCATTCACATGGGTTAAAAGGCCTGCAATTTTTTCAATGACCATAGCCTCACGCATCATATTTATGAGCACAATGCGTGCCACCTGGGACTTACTGTATTTTCTTGATACAGGAGGCTTCACATAGCCTCTTTTTATCCAATTCTGGATTGTTGTCGCCTCAGTACCTGTAATTTCGCAGACCTGAGACAGGGTTATTCCGTTTGTTACCGAGAATATCCCTGTCAGCAGACTGCTGTTTTCCTGAGCGGGAACCTTCGTACCCGGGTAAAAGGTTTTTCGTTTCATGAGTACACCTCCTTTCCTTTAACAAAGCGCTTGTCGTTTATTTGTTAAAATTGTATCACATATTCACC
>JAFADM010000188.1 GCA_023424865.1 Bacillota bacterium
AGCGGGGATGAAGAATGAAGTTTTTATTATTCCGAAAGTTCCATAACCGGAAGCTTTTCAATAAGATCTTTCTCATTTATTCCGCCATTATTATTATTTCTCTTGTGGCTCTTTCTTTTTTTATCTCCAGAAGCATCACTCAAACCCTGATGCAAAAGGAACTCAATTCCAATATGCAAATCCTGGCCAGTGTGAGCAATTATTTTGAACAAAAATACCTATCCACCCTCAGCATGACCCAGCAGCTTTATGCCAACAACGACTCCTTCTCGGATCTGGTATATTTTTTAAAGTATGATTTTGATGTCTATATCTCCAACAGGCTTAATACCTTTTCAGACAGTACCTCAAATACCCTTCCCAGCTATCAGACCTATATCAATGCCTTTTTGATCCGTGACACCGATATCCGCAGTGTTATTCTGTACAGCAATCAAAAGGATTTCTTCTATGTCTTCGGAAGTGAGCGGGCACCCAAGCTCTTTGAATACAGCACCAGCATTAAGGAGCTTATTGACTCCATTTCCGATGCCCGCAAGCGCCATGCTCCTTATCTTTTTTCATGGGGCGATATTTCCGCCGATTTCCAGCATTCCTTTTCCATCATTAACAGCATTAACGATCCCATATCCCTTGAAGGGCTCGGTTCTCTAATCGTCAATTACAGGCTTGACGGGCTTAGGGGCCTTCTTCGGGATTACGAAGAGCTTAAGGGCTATATTCTCATTTTATCAAACAGCGGTGATGTCCTTTTTGATTCCTCAAATCGGTATTATGGTACCAAATACCCCTATTTCAGCACACTTAACGATACCTCCGTAACCAAGATACTGGAGGAAGAATCTTATGTAAATACCATTCCCCTGTCCCAATCCGGTACGGTGGTAGCCGGTATTATACCGGTTGAAAAGGTAATGGAAAGCGCATCCAATATCCAGAAGACACTTTTTCTAATCACCGCCTTGCTGATCCTTTTAAGCCTCATTCTGACCTATTCCATTATCCAGGTGTTTTCCAAACGCACCCGTGTTATCTTGGAGGGCATGGAACAATTGCAAAAAGGCAATTTAAATGCCCGCATCCCCATTGGTAGGTACGAGGATGAGCTAAATGAAATAGCGGCCAATTTCAATGACATGTGCGATTCTCTAAATAATTACATCAACCGGGTCTATTTATCCGAAATAAAGCAAAAAAATGCAGAGCTTCTGGCCCTTCAGAGCCAGATCAACCCCCATTTTCTTTACAATACTCTGGAGGCGGTGAGAATGAAGGCGGTGTCCATGGGCGCTTCCAATGTAGGCGAAATGGTTTACATATTAGCCGCACTTTTCAGAAACTCAATCAAAGGCGGAACCTTTATTTCCATTGCTGCGGAACTGGAGCACTGCAACCTTTATCTGGAGCTTTTCAGAATACGCTACGGAGCACAGCTGACCTTTGCAATTGATGTTCCGGAGGAAATTAAAAGCTTTGCCATTGTCAAGTTTACGCTCCAGCCCATTATTGAAAACTATGTCTTTCACGGAATCCGAAGGAATGCCGACGATAACATCGTCACTCTCCGGGGGGCCTTTGACGGCCGGGATATTTTATTTACCATTTGTGACAACGGCAAAGGAATTAGTCCTGAAAAGCTTGAGAGCCTTAAAACCATGCTTTCCCAAAATGAACATAATCCTATAGGCACCATCGGCCTTCCCAATGTAAACGAAAGGCTTCGGATTATTTACGGTGAAGGCTATGGCCTCAGTATTTCCAGTGAGGAAAATGTGGGAACCACCGTTGAAATAAAAATACCTGCAAAAAGGAAGGAGGAGCTTTCGGATTATGTACAAAGTTTTCCTTGTTGACGATGAGCCCTTTATACTGGATGGCTTAAAGACCATCCTAAATTGGAAGGAATACGGGTTTGAAATAGCGGGACAGGCGCTGGATGGCCTTGATGCCCTCAACGCGCCTGAAATCGATCAGGCCGATATTGTCATTACCGACATTACCATGCCGGGTTTGGACGGACTTACTTTAATTCAAAAGCTGAAGGCAAGAAAGCCGTCCACAAAATACATCATCCTAAGCGGCTACAACGAATTTGAATTTGTCAAGCAGGCCATCACATTGGGCATCGAGAACTATTTGCTTAAGCCCATCAATGTGAAGGAGCTTCTTTTAACCCTGGCCAATACTCTGGAAAAGCTGGAGTACATACGCTACCGGGAAATAAACGAAATGCGGGCCAACAATATCCTTCGGGATAATATTTTATACCGTTGGGTAACGGACAGAATAAACCCCATGGAGCTTCGCGAGCGGGCCTCCATTCTCCAGTTAAGCCTGGATCATCCTGTTTATGGGGCAAGCATTATAAAGGTTTCTCCTGATGAACAGGAGGCGGACGGGAATGCACCCGATACCTGGGCCTCCTGCTTTTCGGAAATTTACGATCTCTGCAGCACCATTTTGGTGCAAAACCAATTCCAGCAATGCTTCAGCAATTATGACGGTGAAATCATTTTTATTTATGGCGCCAGCGTGGGGACCGGTGCCCAATCCATTATGCTCGAAAAACTGGAGAATGTCCGCCAGACCATAATGGAACGCTATTCCATTGATTTTTTCATTACCGTTGGAGATTTTCAAACCGGCTTTATGAACCTCCACAAAAGCTATTCCAACGCCAAAAGCATGCAGGAATACCGCCTTGTCTATGCTTCAAAAAAAATCTATCTCTACGATGAGGAAAACCGGAACCAGAGCGCCGGCTCCCTCTCGCCCATCGATCACAGAAAATGTGCAAAGCTTATTGCTGAAAGGGACAAAACGGCGCTTTACCAATACATCGACGAGGTTTTTAACCATGTTACAAGCTTCCCCCTCATTACACCTTACACCCTTTTAAACCATTGTATTGAACTTATCATTGCTATAAATACCGCTTCGGAAAACCTGGGCCACAGCCACAGCCTCAACGGCGGTTATTGGGAACTGTTTCGCTCCATAGCCGGGCTTACTTCCATTGATCTTCTCAAAAACCGGATTAAGGAGGTGGCCGACATGGCCATTCACAATCTGGCTGCCGGAGAGGAAAAAATGAGCCCTGTCATTCGGCAGGTATTAGGCTTTATAAATGAGCATTACACGGATGAATTTTCCTTAAAGACCCTGGGCTACGAGCTTAACATTAACCCCGTATATTTAGGGCAGCTTTTCCAAAAGGAAACAGGGGCCCTTTTTAATGACTATGTGAATAAGCTTCGGATGCAAAAGGCCATGCAGCTTCTATTAAATACTAATCTTAAGGCTATTGATGTTTCCAGAAAGGTAGGCTTTACCGATCCCAATTACTTTTTCAGGCAGTTTAAAAAGTACCTGGGGGTTTCACCTACCGATTTCAGAGCAGGGAGACACCCTGTACACGGAGAATAGCCGATCCCTTAGGACATCCCAGGTATCACGCCTTGGTGCTTATGCTCTAAAAAGCTCCCTGGAATCATCTTTAGTTTATGCAGTAAAGCTAAGCATTTTCAAGATTACCTTTTACATTCCCTGTTATACAATACAAGAGCAGAACGCATAAAAACGCATGACATGCGCGACATCCTTATCGGTAAAGGGGATTTAAGATGCAAAACGCCTTTAAGAAAAGAGATATCGTACTAACCCTAATGGTACTGCCCGGTTTTCTTTATTTCATTATCTTCAAGTACATACCCATGGCTGGTATCGTTATTGCCTTCAAGGATTACCGTATGGGCTTCGGCGGTTTTTTTACAAACCTCCTATACAGCCAGTGGTCCGGTTTCAAAAACTTTCGTTTTCTCTTTGCTTCAGGCGACGCCCTGAATGCTATTAAAAATACCATCCTTTATAACCTTCTCTGGATTGTCCTGGGAACTCTTTTGGGTGTGGCCGTAGCCATTATGCTTAATGAAATTGCCTTTAAGAAATTGTCAAAAGTTTATCAAACCCTCATGTTCTTCCCGTTTTTTCTTTCCTGGGTTGTTGTCTCTTATTTCGTATACGCCTTTCTGTCAAAGGATGCGGGCTTTATTAACAACATCTTAAGGGGCATGGGCGCCCAACCCATCGACTGGTACATGGAGCCTAAATACTGGCCTTACATATTAAGTATCATCAACTTATGGAAGGGTGTCGGTTATTCCAGTGTTATTTATCTGGCTTCTATCTGCGGCATTGATTATACCTATTATGAAGCGGCTATGATAGATGGCGCCAATAAGTGGCAGCAGGCAAAGGCCATTACCATACCCATGCTTACTCCCATACTCATTATTCTCACCATTCTCTCTCTCGGCAAGATCTTCTCCGCGGATTTCGGCCTGTTTTTCAATGTCCCCATGGAATCCGGCGCGTTGTTTTCAACGACAAACGTCATTGATACCTATGTGTACAGGGCAATGATAAGCCTTGGGGACTTTGGCATGAGTACGGCGGCAGGGCTTGCCCAATCCTTTGCCGGCTTTATTCTCATACTGGCGACAAACGCCGTTGTCCGGCGCATTGACGAAGAATCCGCATTAATGTAACCGGTTATAAAAAGCCTTCCCGAAAGGAGATAGACAGCGTGGTACATAGGGTGCGCAGAAGCGTTTATAATCCCAATGCTCTTACCAGGAAAAGCGAATTTCTTTTTAACCTCCTTCTTGTTGTTATTGCGCTTTCCTGTGTAATTCCTTTTCTTTTTGTCATTGTCATATCCCTGACTGATGAAAGAGTCCTTATCGATAATGGCTATTCCTTTTTCCCGGAAAAATGGAGCTTTTCATCCTATGACTATATCTTTGAAAATGGCGGACTGCTCCTGAATTCTTATTTTGTAAGCATCGTCATTACGGTGGTGGGAACTGTTCTTGCGCTAATCCTTACCTCCATGTATGCCTATGCCTTATTTCGCAAGCAATACAAGCTAAGAGGCTTTTTTACAGGCGTTGCCGTTTTTACAATGCTCTTTTCCGGTGGTCTTGTGCCCTACTATGTCACCATGACCCAATTTCTTTTCTTAGAAGACAGTATATGGGCCCTCATACTTCCGGGTACCTTAAGTGCCTTTAATATCATTATTTTCAGAACCTTCTATTCAACCACCGTCCATGATGCGTTGATCGAATCGGCCATCATCGACGGAGGCGGTGAATTTCAGATTTTTACACGCATTGTTATGCCCTTAAGCCTTCCGGGCATTGCCACCATAGGTTTGTTTTCAGCTATTGGATTCTGGAATGAATGGTTTAACGCTCTGCTTTTTATTACAGATCCTAAAAAAGTGCCAATACAGTATCTTTTAATGAAAATTCAGCGGCAAATGGACTGGATTATTAAGAACAACGGCCGATTAGGCCCCATGGAAAGCAGTGAGGCCCTTGCCAACATCCCCCATGAAAGTGCCCGAATGGTTCTTGTGGTATTGATCGTCCTTCCCATTGCCTGTGCCTATCCCTTCTTTCAGAGGTATTTTGTTAAGGGCTTGACCATAGGCGCCATTAAAGGCTGACAGGCAAAACGACTGTGTCTGATAAGGCAAATGCCTTATGAATAGCAGGGGCGCAAGCGTCCCCAAAAGAATCAAGGAGGAGAAAAGGAATGAAAAAGTCCAGGATCTTTTCTATTCTGCTGACCGTCATCGTCAGTATCCCCATGCTGCTGTCGGG
>JAFADM010000241.1 GCA_023424865.1 Bacillota bacterium
ATGAACGCCCTGCTGAAATTGAGAAGTGGTGGGTGGACGCAGTTCCTGAAATAGGCACCATAGCGCATAATATTTCCATCTTGCAAAAAACAGGTTATATTCCTGTTGCGGCATTTACCCTGCCTGAAAGCTGCTGGACAGACAATTATTTTATTCCGCAAAAAGCAAGGCAAGAGGAATTCCTGAAAAAATATGCGGGAAATAAAATCGCTGAGGATATGATGTCCTTTATGAGGCGTGAGGCAGACTTATATTCAAAATACAAACAGTATTATGGTTATGTCTTTTATATTGGGAAAAAGATATAGAGCAATAAGGGTTTACACCTTTGACAAAAGCAGCGGCTTTGATTTGTAATTCTCAAAAGCCGCCGCGAAAGAGGAATAGGCGCATGAAAATATGTCTGCTGTATGACGGCTTCTTTGCCGTCGTGAGTCAGATTTATAATCTACTCATATTTCTTGAGTAAATCATCAGCGTCAGCTTGCATCATAGCCCCGGAAGCAACCTGGCCATCAGAATATTGCTTGAGAGCACTATAGAGCTCTTCCTTTGTTTCAAAGGGGCCAAATGACTTGAATGTGTCACCGTCATAAACAACAGTTTGATAATCCTCTGTTTTCATAACCTCCGGCGGCAAGCTGAACAAGACTTGATCTTCATTATAATCATCCCGCTTGCTTACCATTAGGCCATTCTTTATTTTTTTCAATATATCGTTATAGCGGGAGATAGTCTCATTGGCCTGGTCCTGCGTCCATGCTTCTGCGTCTGCCAACTTTTGAATAGCTTTTTTCTCTGTTTCAACCCATTCAGAATATTCGTCATAGGTAAAAAATTCGTTTGCCTGTTTGCAGGTGTAATTTTCCCACGTTACGCCGTTGTCATAGCTTTGCTCAATGGAGTTGCCGTTCTGCCGGACAATAATGGAAGAAAGCTGCGTAGATTCGCTTGAAAACCTCGTCGATTGCACATTCTTTTGTGGTGCGGCAAAAGCAGAAACGCCTCCGCAGACTAACGCCAAACTTGTAGCTATCCCTAAAAGCAATTTGAGTTTCATAGATGATCTCTCCTTTCAGTTTTCGAGTTTATAGTTCATACCTGTGATATCGCTGTCCCTCTTTCCTTATAAAGGATAGCGCATCCCTATTGAACCAATATAAAACCAATGTTGAGTAAATGTTGAGCAAATAAAAATCCCCGCCTTTTTTATGAAAGGCAGGGATACCTCAGAACTTAATAATAAAGCTCATTCCGTCAGTATCTTCCATTGGTATAAATCTATAACTTAATTTTAATTTTCTTAAAATTGTATCAACAACATAAAGGCCAAAGCCATTCCCGCCGGTATTTTGATTTCTGGAGTAATCCGGTCGATAAAACGGTTCAAAAATATGCTGGAGCTGTTCATCCGGCAAGGGTGTACATTCATTGTTTACTGTTAATATATCGGAATGAAGCGTAACAAAAATATTCTTCCCGGCATTTGTATAGTTGACTGCGTTTGACAAAAGATTTGAAATAGCCTTTTTTAATAATTGTGCTGGCGCATTCACAATGGTTTTGCCGCTTATTATAGCGTGGAATTGAATGCCTCTTGCTTGTGCAATCAATTTATACGGTTCACATATGTCTAAAATAAATTCCTGCAATACAATTTCTTCTGATTTCTCGTTGTTCGTTTCCATTTGTAAGCGTGAGGTATTCAGAATATCTTTAATCATAATGCCAAGTTGCTCTGTGATTCCCTTGCATTTAGGGAGATAAGTTTCATAATCGCTGTATTCCCCAATACCAAGGATCATGTTTTCTAATGTTGCATTTAGCTCTGTGACAGGTGTTTTTAATTCATGGGAAGCTGAACGAAGAAAATTCAGTTTTTCTCTTTCGGCAAGGCTAACCTTTTCTTTTTCTTGCTCCAAATTATGAATAGTTATCAATAAAGATTGATAGAGAGCATTTATATTAGTCGCCAAAAATCCGATCTCATCCGACGATTTAACTTTACATTGTGCTTTTATATCCATATTTGCCATTTGCTTAATCGTTTTTAGGGTTGAGAGGATAGGCCTTGTTATTCCTTTTGAAAAAATATAGGAGAAGATTAATGAAATTACAATACAGCAAATTAGGGATATAGGAAAGGTCTTAATAATTGTATCCGTAATTAATTGGGGCATATCTATCTCAGACAAGGCGACTGCTCCAACATTTGTAATAGATGTACTCGTAATCAATACGTTTTGAGATGGCGCTATGAAAAAAATTAAGAGGTGGGCTAATACTGTTATCAGTAACATCATACCAAAAGTAAATAAAAATAGTTTAGGGAACAATCTCATTTTCATTTATCCATCCCCATTTCAAACTTATATCCTATTCCTTTAACCGTAGTAATGCAGTCTAATTTTAATTTCTTCCGCAAATTGCGGATATAGGCGTCGATTGTACGATCTATAATGGCACAATCGTCACCCCACACATCGTCAAGTATTTGATTACGCGACAGGACAAGGCCCTTGTTTTCAATCAGCAATTTGAGTATTTCTAATTCTTTTGGAGTAATGTCAATTTTACCGTTATAATCAGATGCCGTATAGCCAGCAAAATCAACAGTAACATCGCCAATTTTGAATGTGTTTAATGCCGATTTATTTCCGCTTCTACGCAATAGGGCTGTAATTCTTTTCCCCAAAAGGAGCATAGAAAACGGCTTGGTAATATAATCGTCTGCCAGCTCATCAAAGCTGGTAGCTTGGGTGTATTCATCATCTACCGCTGTTAGCATTAGGATAGGTACATGACTGCTTTTTCTGATTTCATGCAAAACAGCTACCCCGGATATTTTAGGAAGCATAATATCCAAAACGATTAAATCTAATTTTCCTTCCCTAAACATTTTCAGGGCTTCCGCGCCATCATAGACTGGGATAAGAACGTGCCCGGCTGATTTCATATATTCACAAATTGCCTTATTAGTTCCTTCGTTATCTTCAACTACCATTATAGTTGCCATAGCAGTCACCTCCATTAGGGGATTATAATCTATCCATGTTGAGCCTTTATGAAATCTGTCAAATTCCTTTTTATTCGTCCATCAACAGACTTTCGCGCCTATACGGCTTCCTGAACGGAAATATAATTCATATTCGATCCTCTCTTGGCATGATACACAAGCATTATATACGCTGAACCGAATGCTATCAAGAAAACCGCAAAAGGAGTATACGCCTCCCCAAATCCAGCACTTCGGGACAAGTTCGATGTGTTTACAATCCCTCAAAGAGGAAGGGAAATGATATAATAAAACCAGTAAAATGGTGGAGGATAAAATGAAAATAATTAAAATTGAAGATAGTGATAAATTAAATTTTAAGGAGCTTCTCTTACTTGCAGATGAAGATTTGAAAATGATAGTGAAATACTTATATCGCGGAGAAATGTTTGCATTATATGATGACGACTTAAAAAGTATTTGCGTCGTTACGCGAGAAAGCGATAAGGTTTGTGAACTGAAAAACATAGCCACTTATGAAAAATGCCATGGCAAAGGGTATGGAAGCAAGCTTTTAAGCCACATCTTTTCGCATTACAAGGGTAAGTATACAACAATGCTTGTGGGGACAGGTGACATTCCATGGATAATACAGTTTTACGAGAAAAACGGTTTTAGGATTTCTCACAGGATTAAGAACTTTTTCACTGACAACTACGAACAACCCATTTTTGAAGAGGGTGTTCAGCTGGTAGATATGGTTTATTTGAGTAGAAGCTTATAAACCTATTACACTTTTCAGCAGCCTGCAATACCGGGCCAGGTTGGTCCGTATTGTTAAGAAGATAAGGCACGGCTCCAACGGAAATAAAAAAACTGTTGCTGCGGCGGCTGAATAGCTTTGTCCAAAACAGTATAACGTAGCCTAACGGCGGTTTTGAAGTTTCATTCAAGGCCGCCGTTTTCTGTATTGTATAAGGCTTGGTAACATGCATTTTTTTAGAACAGGGAGGCCATTTATATAAGTTTATTGGGTGTATAGTTGACTTTACATGTAAAGTCAACTATACTACTATTGAAAGGAGAGCTTATGGAAACATTATCTAATAGAGTGAAAGAACTGCGGCTACAAAAAGATATATCTCAGGGCAAGCTGGCGGAACTTGTCGGCGTTACAAGGCAAACGATTATTTCTTTAGAAAAAGGCAGTTATATTCCTTCACTGCTTTTAGCTATGCGAATTTCTGAAGTGCTAGAAACAACTATCGAACAAATTTTTAAAAAGGAGAGCATTTAGTGAAAAAAATTATTATTAAGAGTGCGAGTAACATAATATTATTTTTGTTATTTGGATTAGCCTTTTTATTTCCGTTTTCAAAGATTCAGTCATTTGAAAATGCAGGATTTAGCGCAACCATATCAATATATCCCATAATGCTGGCCGTGTATTTAATTATCTACCCCGTTTTAAATTATGTGCTCTGGAAAAGATTGAAGTGGAGCGGAACAGACGCTTCTGAACTGGCGTTTTCAGATGAACGGGAAAAAGTGATTGTTGCGGAAGCAACGAAAATATCTTATATAATTCTCATTGGCGGGTTAATAATGAGTATGGCGATAATTGGCGGAGTAAAATTGTTTTCATTATTTACCCATGAAGATATCAATATCTATTTTATTAGCATATCGCTGATTGCAATATTACTTATTGTATCTACTATTTCATATTGTGTTAAATGGTGCTTGGAATATCGTAAATAGCTTTTATGAATTGAGGTGTCGCCTCTATATTGCCCAAAGTGCAAGCAGGGGACAATAATTACCGTAAGTCAGTTAAATATCAGTTATCAAAGAGCCAGACGTTAAGGCGCAGAGCCGATAACCTATTGAGAATGTATTTCTTGGTTATCGGCTTTTTCTTTTAAATAAGAGTTTCTCAACCGTCGGGCACAAGTGGGGTAAGATGGACAGCCAACGACAGAATGTAAAAAGCCTCTTGCTTGTGACGTAACGTAATGAATTATAATGGCAACAAAGGTATTTGCGAGGAGTATCAGCAGGAGGTGAGGAGTATGGGGAAAAATAAAGGCATACCGCAAGGGTATATGACAACGGGTGAGGTAGCAAAGAAAATGGGCGTTACCGTCCGTACCTTGCAATATTACGACAAGGAAGGTCTGTTTTCGCCATCGGCAGAGAGTGAGGGAGGACGCAGGCTTTATACAGACAAGGATGTGATTAAGCTCCATCAAATTTTGTCAATGAAGCATCTTGGCTTTTCAATCGACGACATAAAAAACCGCCTAATCTCACTTGATACCCCTGCCGATGTTGCCAACGCGCTTACAGAACACGCAGCCGCTATAAGGGAAAAGATGGAAGCTTTATCGGAATCCTTAAGAGCCATCGAAATTCTGAAAGCGGAAGTACTGCAAATGCAATCGGTGAATTTCAAAAAATACGCGGATATAATCGTAAATCTGCAAATGAAAAATGAGTTCTACTGGCTTATCAAGCATTTTGACGATAAGACACTCGATTATATTCGCAGCCGCTTCGACATGGATAGCGGCTTGGATATGATGTCTACTTTCTTACGATTGCGCGATGAGGCCATAATGCTTCTTAATGAGGGGGTTCTGCCGGAAAGCGATAAAGGGCAGGATTTTGCCCGGTTATTTTGGAATATGATTATGAAATTTACAGACGGGGATACGAGCATGCTGCCAAAGCTTATGGAGGCTGCAAGCTTTGCTGGCCCGGATAATGGCTGGAAGGAAAAGCAAGAGCTTGCCAATGCCTTTATAGAACCTGCTTTAGATGCCTATTTCACAAAGCTGGGACGTGATCCGTTTGAGGAGGTGTCAAAATGAATTATGCCATACAGATTGACGGGCTAAAGAAAAGCTATGGCAATCATACTGTGCTGAAGGGCGTGACCTTTAATGTTAACAAAGGTGAGATTTTTGCATTGCTTGGCGTTAACGGCGCCGGTAAGACCACAACTCTTGAATGTATCGAGGGCTTGCGGCGGCATGATGGCGGCAGTATTACGGTAAACGGGAAAAGGGGAATTCAACTGCAATCGGCCTCTCTTCCTTCCCATATTAAGGCCATGGAAGCCGTGCAGTTGTTTTCAAAATGGAACAAAACCAAAATAGACGAATCCATGCTTGCCGCCCTTGGGGTTAACGAGCTGGCAAAAAAGCAGTACACCGATATGTCCATGGGGCAAAAGCGGCGTTTGCACCTTGCACTAGCCTTAATCAGCGACCCGGAGATTGTTTTTCTTGACGAACCCACCGCCGGGCTTGATGTTGAAGGCAGAATAGCGCTTCATGACCAAATCCGCAAGCTGAAAGCTTCAGGAAAAACAATCTTTTTAGCCAGCCACGATATGGCCGAGGTTGAAAGCCTTTGCGACCGCATTGCTATTTTGAGTGGCGGGGATATTATCTTTTTGGGTACTGTCTCAGAGCTGACCGCAAAAATTGGCAAGCGCTATACACTTCACATTGAGACCGATGAAGGCGATGAAAGCTTTGAAGCAGACAACATAGGGGATACCATGCTGATTTTGCTTGAAAGCTACAAGCAAAGGGGAATTGCAGTGCTGGACATAAAGATAGACAGAGGAACGCTTGAACAGCATTTTATTGATATAGCAAGGGGGAATGGCCAATGAGTGCTTTTTTGTATGGAGTTGCTTTGCAATGGAAGCTGGATATACGCAGCAAGTCGCTGCTGATTACCTGTTATGTTGTTCC
>JAFADM010000287.1 GCA_023424865.1 Bacillota bacterium
AAAGCCGGTCCTTCGGGAAGCTCCCTGCTCAGGCTATCGGCCATTTGATGAAGGCGCGCGTAACCGCCGGGCTTTAAAAGCGTGGTTGAAAAGGTAACCGGCCAGATGCCGCCGCGGAGAAGCTCCGTCAGGTTGAAAAAGTCGGCGCCCCCCGAGTAGGACATAAGAAGATCCCCGCCCACTTCACCGGCCAGTAGCTGGGCAACCCGGATGGTGAGCGGAAAGAGAGCCTTTCCGGATAGATACATGTCCTTTCCGGGAAGCTCCTTGCGGGTGATTTTTACAGGAAAGGTATTGGTAAGCTTAACACCGAATACAACACCTGCGTCCATTGCCAGCTTCTTAAGCCTGCCTATGAGCTGGATTGCCTCCGGCAATTGGAGATCATGCTTAAAATGGTGATCATCAAAAACCAGGTAATCGTAGCCCTGGGCATCCAGAGCTTTTCTGGCGTAGTCGTATCCCACCAGAGTGGGATTGAGCTTAATACAGGTATGAAGCTTTTTTACGGAAATAAGGTGAGAGGCAATCTTTTGAATCTCCGAGGGGGGACAGCCGTGGAGGGTGGAAAGGGTAATGGATGAGCAAACCCTGGGCGATATGGCTTTCACAAAGCCTGCGTCAACCCTTTTAAAAAGATGAAGATGGTTCAAGGCATAGGCTGTGCATTCCTTAAACACCGCCGTACCGGAGGCATCCTTCAAACCCTCTATAAACCCGTCTATTTTAGGGGAGGTAATCCCCTCATAATCGTAGCCTACGCTCATATTGAAAATAAAGCCGTCGTCACTTCCCAGCGCGAGCTCCCTGGAGAGCAGCTTAATGGCAAACCAGGCTTTGATGTATTCCTCCATGGCCTGGTCCACCGTAAGCTCGGTGGACCATTCCACGTTATAGCCTTCGTCGGCGGCCAGAATGCAGGGCTTATCCACATGAAGGTTCTCGCCGTCCAGAGTCTGGACTGTCTTCAGCTCAAAAAAACGGCCTCCCGCCCAGTAGGCGGTCAGGATGTTTTGGGCAAGCTGGGTATGAGGACCGGCGGCAGGACCAAAGGGCGTTTCTAGTTGGCCAGAAAACAGGGAGAGCTTTTTGGTTGTTCCGTCGGCCCTCCAGCCGTTTTTTACACCGAAGAGGGAGCCTTCTTCCCTGTATTCGGAAAGAGCCTGTTCCATCAGTTTATCAAAGGGGATGGGGGTCATTCTGTCACTCATGTTTCTATGTCTTCTCCTTTTTTCGATGCTGGTCTGTGTGTTTGCGTTGGTCCGTATGTTCGTGTGTTCGTGTGAGTGTGCATGCTTTGAAAAGTATCTCGTGGGAGTCTGCATGCTCGCGCCGTATGTTGTCCACCCTCGCTTTAGTGTCACATTGCGCCGAGGCTGCTCCAAAGCTTTTGTGAGGCCTCCTTGGCATGGCTGAGAACTTCTTTTTCGTCTAGGGTTTTTATTTCATTGTCCTTCATAACCACCTGGCCGTCCACTATCACGGTGTGTACAAGGCTTCCGTTCATGCCAAACTGTATGTGCCCGTCCAGGTTGGCTTCATTTAGGGGGGTATAGGGCCGGTAATCCGCCACAATGACATCTGCCGGCGCACCTGGCTTCAATTGTCCTAAGGGCTCGTTAAAAATGCGCCCTGCAATTTGCCGGTTGTTTTCAAAAAGCATCCGGGTTATTTCATTGAAGCCAACGGAGGGATCCCCCAGATGATGCCTTTGCAAAATAACTCCTGTTTTGTAGGATTCAATCATGTCGCTGGTGTAGCCGTCGGTGCCAAGTCCCATTAAAACACCCTGCTCCAGAAGCTTAAGCACAGGGGGGCAACCTACGGCATTGCCCATATTGGATTGAGGGTTATAAACGGCCATGGTGTCCGTTTCCTTTAAAAGGGCCATTTCTCCGGGGCTTAAGTGAATGCAGTGAGCGGCAAGCGTTTTAGGCCCCAGCACGCCGCTGTCGTACAGGCGATGTACCACACGCTTTCCATGCTTGGCAAGGGTCAGCCGCACATCGGAGAAATCCTCCGCCACATGAATATGAAAACCGGTGCCCCGGGGAAGGCGCTCCTGAATATAGGAAAGCGTCTCGTCGGAAAGGGTAAAGGAGGCATGAAGCCCCATCATAGCCGCCGTAAGTCCGGGGCCCCTTTTCTTAAGTGCCTCAATGTACGTGAGGTTTTCGGCAACGGCCTCTTTCATTCTGTCCTCACCGTCCCTGTCCGAGACCTCATAGCAAAGGCAGGCGCGAAGCCCCAGGCTTATCGCGGCTTCATCCAGCGAAAAAAGGCTTCCTTTTGTTGACCCATAGCTGGCATGATGATCAAAGACGGTGGTAACACCCCGCCGGATGCATTCAATAAAGGTAACCAGACCGCTATACTTCACCGCTTCGTGACTTAAGGCTCTGTCAAGCTTCCACCAGGTGCTCTCCAGAATCTGGGTAAAATTGGAAGGATTATTTCCGGGGATGGAAAGGCCCCTTGCAAAAGCACTGTAGGCATGGTGATGGACATTAATGAAACCGGGCATAATTAGCCCGCCCCGAGCGTCGATAAAATCAGCGTTCCGATAGGTTTCCCTAAGCTCGGCAGTTTTACCGGTTTTAAGTATGCGTTGACCCTGTATGGCCACGCAGCCGTCCTCCACGAAGGGATTTTCCCTGTCTCGCGTAAAAAGCTTTCCATTACCAACTAAAAGCATGGGACTCTTCCTTTCAATAACATGATGACAAATACAAATCAGCCCTGAATCAAGTACCGTTTAATGGACGGGAGAACCGTCGGTCTTGCCGCTCAGAACATCCAGGGCGTGGGGAAGCTCTGAGAGGATATAAGCTAAATTTTCACGGACAGCCTTAGGGCTTCCGGGGAGGTTGATGATAAGGGATTTCCCTCGGATGGCAGCCACACCACGGCTTAACATGGCTCTTTTGGTAAATGTAAGGCTGTGCTGGCGCATGGCCTCGGCAATGCCCGGAACAAGCCGGTCGGCTATATCCAGAGTGGCTTCCGGGGTGCAATCCCTTGGGGATAGGCCCGTACCGCCCGTTGTCAGAACCAGATCCGCCTCAACCTCATCACAGATCCGAAGGAGCTCTTCGGCCAGCATATCCCTGTCATCGGGCAGAACCTGGTAACTGACAAGCTCGAAGAGGGTTTCAGGAAGCATTT
>JAFADM010000419.1 GCA_023424865.1 Bacillota bacterium
GTAAGGATAAAATCAACCCTATGGTGGGTGCTGCCGGTATTTCGGCCTTCCCAATGTCTGCCCGGGTTATTCAGAAAATGGCCAAGGATGAGGATCCTACAAACTTTATCCTGATGCAGTCGGTGGCGGCCAATGTCTCCGGTCAGCTGGGTTCCGTTGTAGCAGGCAGCATGATTCTGTTCCTGGTATTAAGAATTCTTGGACAGTAATCATCCATCACTTTCGATAACAGTCCTTGCAGTCCTGTTGGCGTATAAGGAAGAGAGGAGTATTCGATGAACGATCAAATTTTAGCAAATCTGGGTTACGGCCTTGAAATTACACTGTTCGGTCTCGCGGGAGTTTTTGGAGTCTTGCTTATATTCTATTTTGTTATATTGCTTTTAGGTAAAATAAAAGTAAAAGAAAGCTCCGAAGAGAATTAAACCGGATATGACCGGTATACAAACAAAAGGCAGCAGGAAAGACGAGTTTCCTGCTGCCTTTAATATTGACAGCCATTTGCGTAAGCAAATCTGGTTAAAAGGAAGGGAGCGATGCCCCCAAGCTTTTGATTTATCAGTGTATTTGCAATGAATGACAGCCCTACAGCAGCCGGGATTTTTTAAGTATGGGAATAAGCTTAACTCCCAATAGCGCAGCAATGAGGGCAGATACCAAATCGCCTCCGATAAAGATAACAAAGCCGTTATACAAGGTCATCCATAATGAAAGACTTTTGCCCAGATAAAAATTATAGATACCGTACAAATAAGGCAAGCCTAGAAGGTAAATGGCGACAAGGCCTGCCGCGATGGCTCCGAATAGCTTCCAAAAGGTAATAGTTTTCAAATCTTCTACAATCTTCCCTATAACAAACGCTCCCAGTATAAAGCCTAGAAGAAAGCCAAAGGACGGCTGGAGAACATATGTGGGTCCTCCCCCCATGGCAAAGATTGGAACTCCCACCAGACCGATAAGTAAGTAAGCCGCCTGGGAGAGCATTCCCTTCATGGAACCCAGCAAAACGCCGGCCAGGGCAACAAAAAAAATCTGCAGGGTATTGGGTATAAAGGAAAAGGGAATCTTCAAAAAGGCACCGATGGCAGTCAATGCCACGAAAAGAGAAATGAGGGACAGTTCTTTCACAGTTATTTTCATTTAACCAACTCCTTATTCATTTGTTGCTTTAGGCTGTCTCAGACGCTATAACCTTGCCTTACACTATTAAAACAAAAAAAACAACCAATTGTCAACCATAATTATATAAAGGTTAACAATTGGTTGTTTTATATCTAGTGATGCATGCGCAAAGGAATCAGGCCTTTACCATAATGGAATAATTGTCTGCCTCCAGCTTATAAAAGAAGTAAACCCCCTGTTCGTTGGTATGAGTTACATCCACCGGCTTATTATTGCTGTTAAGCAATAGCACAAGCGCATTGTCAACGGGCTGCCCCGTGGAGTCGGATATTATCCCCGTTAAAGTTCCTTTAAGGTTTTTTCGTCTTAAAAAGACCGGTTCCATGGAAATAACACCGGCTCCTCGTAAAACCTCAAGGTATTCGGATCGTTCCTGGCAGTGTAGGGATTGATATAAAATCCGATAAACGCCATACTCAACGCCATCGAAGGCAAAAAGCCCGCCTTCATTGGAATAGGCAATTGAAGCAGGGGCAGCGCTTGCCGCCTTTAAAAGGGTTATGCGGATATTGGCAAGTGGGGCTCGTCTAAAATCCATGACACTCCCCATAATCACCGCACTGTTACTGTCGAGGGACTTAAGTTCAATGGAGGGCTGGCTGCTTGTCAGAAAGCCAACGGGTAAAAGCTCACTTGAGTAAGTTATGTAACCCTTTTTCCCGGCCATAAGGCGAACAGAATGACTGAGACTGCCTTCAAGCCTAAATTTGCCCCGTGAATCTGTAAACCCATGCAAAATGGGTTTGTATTCACTGTCCAATAGTTGAAGGCAAACCCCTTCAATAGGATTTCCATTTTTTATGTCAGCTGCGGTTCCGCTGATTGTTTTTATTTCATCAGCCGCTTCATTGAGAACGAGTCTGGAGCCGACAGCTTCATTATCCCTTACATGATGTTTCTGCTGCAGGGTTCCGGAAGAAACCGTCTTTTCCATAGAGCTTTTCCTCCTCACACTTCTTTTTCAAGACGGTAAAAAAAGTCCTCCTCCGTTGGAAGAAGTCTTTTAAGCGCCGGAAATAGAAAAAGGAATGACAAAACAGTATATGCCCAACTGGAGTAAAGAGTGATTTCGTCTGCCGCCAATCTCGAAATGCTGCCATGGATCATATAATAGTAAAGGATGTTTCTAAGAGGTATATCCAATGGGAGAAGTAAAACGTGATGAATTTTTACTGGAGATGTCGTCCAGGGAATGTATAGGCACCATTGTATCCGGTATACGCATTAATGTATCCTTATCTCCTAACCCTTATCTCTATGCAGGTACAATATACGGAAATGTAACCAATTCCTCCGGCTCCCCCCTGTCAAGGGCAGTGATAACCCTTCTAAGGGACGGGTGTCCCCTCACTCATGTGCTTACGGATTCATCCGGCAACTATCTTATTTCACCGGTTTTACCTGGAACGGGATACAAGCTTTATGCCTTTGCACCGGATTATTTGCTGGATGAAACGGCAGTCTTCTGTCTTACAAATCGGGAAAACGTAAAACGCAACATCGTACTTCAAGCCGATCCTTCCGCCTTTCTTTCAGTTATCAGCGGGCAGGTAACAAATGAAGCAGGCTGTGCTCAGCCCAATGCTGTCGTTAACTTATATACAGTGGACGCTTCCGGTACTGAAACTCTCTACGCTGAAACACTAACTAATTGCCAGGGGCTTTTTATTTTTGCAGATCTTACCGTTGGGAATTATGTACTTAAAGTAAGGCTCAGCGGTTACAGTGATTTTTCCAAGCCCATCACCATTACGAATCTGGCCAGCATAACAAACCTTACAGTATGCTTAAAGCTGGCGTGCCAAGCTTCTAAAGGCACCCTGACCGGTGTTGTTTCCGACGAACATAAGAAGCCTTTACCCGATGTGGATGTGGTACTTTATCTGGTAGAAGCGGACAACAGCCTCCTCCCTATTGAATACACCAAAACCAATAAGGATGGCGTCTACTTCTTCGGAAATCTTCCGGCAGGCTGTTACAAAATCAATGCCAACCGCCAGCTATGCCATTGATTCCCACAACTATGCCATTAATCTACAGTTATGCCACTGCCTCTATTGATATTATATTATTGTCCATTTTTACTCCATTGGTTCCCAATTACTCTCATAAATAACCACTTTATTTCGACCCCAGTCCTTTGCCTTGTATAATGCCATATCGGCATTATGAACCATGCGGGAAGGATCTAAAGGCTCCTTTCCGCTCATGTGGCAGATGCCGATACTCAAGGTGATATGAACTGAATTTCCATCCAGCAAAAAGACATGGCTTTCCACCCTCCGCCTTATGCGTTCGCATGCTGTTTTTGTCTTTTCTTTGCTTATACCCGGCAGGATGAGGCTGAATTCTTCTCCTCCGTAACGGCCCAGAATGTCGCTTTCACGGCAGGAGGCCAGCAAAAGAGCGGCCAATTCCTTCAATACACTGTTCCCTGCCGGGTGCCCGTAGGTATCATTCACCTTTTTGAAAAAGTCAATATCCATCATGGTGAAAGCCAGGTTGCCTCCCTCGCGAAGCTGCTTTTTATATTCCTTTTCAAACAGTTCAAGCAAAAGTCCGTGATTGTAAAGGCCAGTCAACTGATCCCTAGATGCCAGCTCCTTAAGGCGGCGTATTTCATACTTATGACGAATAGCTGAATTAAGCCGCGGGAAAAGCTCTAATGAGATGTAGGTCTTTCGGATATAGTCACTTGCCCCCAGCTCCAGTGCCCGGTTTACGTCCTGGGGTTCCTGGCCCTCGCCTACCAGAACAATGGGGATGTTTTCAATCCCGTATTTTTCGATGAGTTCCCTGCATACCTCGAATCCTTTGCCGGAAAACGCATCCATATCCAATACGATGGCCTCGCAACTCTCCTTGAGTGCAGCGTTGACAATAGCCCGCCCCATATCAGGAACCTGCTTGTTGGCATCTATCGCAATAGCCGTATACTTTCCCGTCTCCAAAAGGGAGCCGAGAGTTTGATGGCCTGCATCGTGTTTCTCTGCCACAAGGATTCTAGGAAACATGGAATGCTTCTTCCTCCATTTCATCTCAAGACGTCAAGGCTTATACGCTGTTTCTAGTTTATTCACCGGATCCCTTCCGGCATGAATTAATTTTCTGCAGCTGTCGTCTTTCTTCAAACATTATGTCCTATTTTTATAGCACGATGCGTGTATGCAAACGATGAATGATAAATGGGCAAAAAAGTCCGTCCCTTCATTCTTTTTAACCAAAGGTCTTTTTAAAGAATAAAGGGACGGACAACATTATTAGCTATAATTTTCAAATTAAGGGAGCAAAGCTTTAGGAAAGACTGTTGACAATATCTTCGGCCAGCTTGTCCACCAAAGGCTCCTGTTCAGCCTTTAAAGAGGACTTAATTTCCAAGATGTCACCAATCAGCTCCATATTTTTCATTTCTCCTACCAGCTGATTCATGATTTTAACGGACATGCAAGCCCAGGTATAATTCCCCATAATGGAGACCTTCCGGTTCTGTAGCTGTAGTCCGGCCATATCATGAAGAAGATTTGCCATTCCGTAATACAAGCCCATATTGTAAGTGGGGGAACCGATAACCAGATTGCTGTATTTCCATGCGTCAGCAATAATATAAGAAGGATGGGTTTTGGATACATCGTAAATGCGCATATCCTTAACACCCTTTTGAGCCAGCTTATTGGCAAGGATGTTAATGACATTTTCCGTGTTTCCGTACATTGAGGCATAGGCCAGTACAACACCCTTCTTCTCAGGCTCGTAACGGCTCCACTTATCATACTTGTCCAAAAAATAGGCCAGATTCTTTCTCCAGATAGGTCCATGGAGAGGGCATATAATACTGATTTCAACCCCTGACAGCTTTTTAAGGACTGCCTGCACCTGCTGGCCGTATTTTCCTACAATATTGCTGTAGTACCTTCTGGCTTCGTCCAGAAAATGTCCTTCAAAATCCACTTCATCACTGAACAGATTGCCGGAAAAAGCACCGAAGGATCCAAAAGCATCGGCTGAAAACAAAATTTTTCCCTTTACCTCATAGGTCATCATCACTTCAGGCCAGTGAACCATGGGCGCCATATAAAACCTCAGTGTATGTTCTCCAAGGTTGATTTCTTGGCCCTCTTTGACCTCGAAGTAATTAGCTCTCTTGTCAAAAGTGTAATACTGCTCCAAAAAAGTAAAGGTTTTCTTATTCCCTACAATTTTGACCTCCGGATAGCGTTGTACAATAGCCTCAATATTGGCACAATGATCCGGCTCCATATGGTTAATGATAAGATAGTCCAATGTGCGGCCGTTGAGCACATGGGCTATATTCTCAAGGTAAAGGGCACTTATGGCCGAATCCACCGTATCAAGAAGCGCCGTTTTTTCATCCATAATAATATAGGAATTATAAGCAACGCCGTTAGGCAGGGGAAACATGTTTTCAAACCGTTCCAGTCTTCTGTCGTTTCCGCCCACCCAATAAATCGATGGTGTTAAGTTCTGTACACAATGCATGATTATCCTCCCAATCTTCCTACAGCTATATTTGAATGAAGGTGTTAATAAAAT
>JAFADM010000432.1 GCA_023424865.1 Bacillota bacterium
TGATGCTGAAAACCTTTAGCAATAACGGAAACATACATTTTTCCTCCCGTATTGCCGGTCGCTCCGCAACCTGCGGATAAACCCATAACCATTAAAGAAGCAATCGCCAGTGAAATGAATTTAGTAACCTTTCGTTTCATTGTGACATTCCTCCCTGCTTTTTATAAGCCAAGCTGCAAGCCTCTTCAAGACTATTTCGCTTTTGCTTACGGATGGATTTTAGGTTATACGACCCCCAAAAATACATAAATCCATATCAAATTAATTCAGTACAATGCCATGTCCTCCTGTCTTTTTAACCTCATAATCAATACATGTATTTCAACTTATCTTGTTTTGCTTGTTTTTTTACTTGTTTTGCTTGTTTTTTTACTTGTTATGCTTATTTTTTTACTTGTTTTGCCTTTTCTTTCTAGGTCTTTTTTTTTAATCTTTACTTTTTAGATCTTTACCTTTTAGCTCTTTACCTATTAAGCCTTTACCTTTTTTACCTGTCCCGCTCTCTTATTTCTGTAAATATCAAGGAGCACGGCGCCAATGACCACAAGGCCTGTAAAGAAGGTCTGATAAGGTGCGGGAAGGCTCATGGACACAAGGCCGTTTTTAAGAAGACTCATTATAAAAACACCGATAAGGGTACCGGTGAGCGAGCCAACACCGCCTGAAAGGGAAGTGCCGCCGATAACCACGGCCGCAATGGCGGAAAGCTCAATGCCGTTGCCCGTATTGGGTATGACCACCGTATAGGTAGCGGCATAGAAAATGGAGCCTATGCCTGCGGAAAACCCGCTAATGATATAGGCAACGCATTTCCACTGGTCCGCCTTCACACCGGATAGCCGCACAGCCTCTTCATTGCTGCCGATGGCAAAGATATAGCGGCCGACAATGGTTTTATTAAGAATCACAAAGCCAATGATAAAATAGCCCAGAAGAAATATTATACCCATTGGGAAACCGGCTTCCGTCTTGAAAAAGAACCGTGAGAACCAGCCGTCAGCCTCCAGTATGGTAGGAAAATACTTGGAAGAGGTTCCTGTAATAATGGAGCCAAAGCCCATGGCAACCATCATGATGCCCAGTGTGGCAATAAACGGCGGGAGCTTAAGCCTTGTAACCAGAATACCGTTGATTAAGCCGCAAAGTGTGCCGAAGAGAATCATAAAAATAAGACAAAGCCATAACGGGGCTCCCCAAACCCTGTATGCCTGGCCCCCCAAAAGGGCTGAGCACATCATAACAGTACCGATGGAAAGGTCGATGCCCCCGGTAATAATAACAAAGGTGACACCTATAGCCAGAAAGCCTACAAAATACGAGGATGCCAGTATATTGAGCATCGTGGATGAGGATGTGAAATTGATACCTGCAAAACTGAAAAAGATATAAAGGATAACGAGCACACCGAAGGCTAAAAGCTTGTGCATGCCGCCCTTTTTCAATTTATCCCACATGTTCCGACCTCCTTTTTCCTTATGATAGCCAATGACAGGAGCTACCTGCCTGCCTCTGAAAAAAGAACCTTGCCTTAGTACCTTATGGGTGATAACCGCCAATAAAAAACACGTTTTTTCATCGGCACCTCTTATCCATCGGGTTGCGGGCATAGCCCGCTTTAGTGGCTTGTAGCATACCTCATGATGGTCTTCTGATCCGCCTCTTCAATATTCAGTATTGCCTTTTGGCGGCCTTCGCACATTACAAGCACCCTGTCGCTCAACCGGAGGAGTTCGGGAAGCTCTGAGGAAATCATGATAATGGACTTTCCCTCCTCCGCCAGATTGGTCATCAGCCTGTAAATTTCGCTTTTTGCTTTCACATCGATGCCCCTGGTGGGTTCGTCGAAAATGAGAATATCACAATTTTTCAATAGCCATTTGGCAATAATGACCTTTTGCTGATTGCCTCCCGACAGATTTCTGATAAGCTGGCGGGAAGACGGTGTTTTAATAGCTATCATTTGAATGTATTTTTGCGTGTCATCTTCAATTTTATTCTCGTTGATTAACATTCCAGAGGTGTAGTTTTCCAAGCTTGCCAAAACGGAGTTATTGGAAACGCTCATCCCCAGAGCCAGTCCATAGCGCTTTCTGTCCTCCGACAAATAGCCGATACCCTTGCGAACAGCGTCATAGGGCGAATGGATCTCTACTCTTTCACCGTTTATATAAATCTCGCCGCCGGTTTTTTTATCTGCCCCGAAAATAAGCCGGGCCACTTCCGTGCGGCCTGCCCCCATGAGCCCGGCAAAGCCCAGAATTTCACCTTGATGAAGCTCAAAGGACACGTTTTCCACTTCGTTGGAGCTTAGGCCTTCCACTTTTAGAACCACGGCTGCGCCGGAAGCAACAGCGCTTTTTTCCTTGGGCGCTTCGTAGGTAACGCGGCCCACCATCATATGAATGACTTCATCAATGTCAATTTCAGCCGTGCTGCGTGTGCCCACATACTCCCCGTCACGCATAACTGTAATACGATCCGTAATGCGCTTGATTTCATCCATACGGTGGGAAATATAAATCATTCCCACGCCTCTGGCCTTAAGCTCGGCCATAATTTTAAACAAATCGTCAATTTCTCTGTCCGTCAGAGTTGACGTCGGCTCATCAAAAATGATGATTTTGGCATCAAAGGAAATAGCTTTGGCTATTTCAATCATTTGCTGACGACCAACTGTGAGATCGCCCACCTTTTCCTCGGGATCAATGGAAAGGTTAAGCTTTTGAAAAAGCTCTGCCGTCTTTTTATTAATTGCGTTTTCATCAACAAACAGGCCCTTGCCTTCGCGGCCAATAAAAATATTCTGGGCCACTGTCAGGTGATTCATCAGGTTAAGCTCCTGATGCACAATGGAGATTCCGGCATCCTGAGCCTCCCTGGGTGATTTAAATATCACGGATTTGCCGAAATACCTTATTTCGCCGCCATCCGCCGCATGAATGCCAGTAAGAATCTTCATAATGGTGGATTTTCCGGCACCGTTTTCCCCAACCAGAGCTAATATTTCACCGGATTTCAGGTTTAGAGAGCAGCCCTTGAGAGCGTGCACGCCGGGGAAAGATTTATCAATATCAACCATCTCAAGAATATAGCTGTCTGAATTCGGATGTTCTGTCATTGACTACCCCACCGCCTTACCCTAGAATTGAATTCCACCTGTATTGTACCATATGACTATTTAAATTCAATGTCCATAATTGTTTATTTTCCACAACAATTTTTGATGTCCTTTTTGATAATCGTTTATATTGCATAATTCCCAAGCCTTCCATCCCAGATGTTACAAGTTGCGGTACCATTTTGCTATTATGTCCAGGGGAAATAATGTCTATCCGAATTTTATTAGCGGCTGAATCCGACTTTTCGGATTCCTTCTATTTTATGGTATAGTTAAGTCAATTCAAAATTGGGTATGGTGTAGAACATGATAAAACAATTAATTCTTTGCACCGATATGGAAGGTGCCAGCGGTATTTTTGAAGAGAATAAAAAAGCCCTTTTGCACGGCTCAGAAGAATGGCGGACCTATGGCCGGGAATGTATGACCTCCGATGTCCTTGCTGTCTGTGAGGCTGCCAATGAATTCGGAATCGATGAAATACTCATTTATGACGGTCATTTTGCGGGGAATCCCGAACACAATATACTAATTGAACGACTGCCGCCAAACGTCCGATTTTTCGATACTCCGGACCGATGCTTCTTTTGGCGCAGAATTCGAGGGCAGGCACAGTGGAAGCCCTTCGGACTCATAACCGTGGGACAGCATGCACGCTACGGCGAACCTGACGCTTATTTTGCCCATACCATCCAGAGTCCTCCAATAAAAGCCTTTTATTTAAACGGCATTCATATTGCCGAAATAGGCAGTGCCGTCCTTAACTTTTATGACGTTAATTACATAGCAAATATCGGCTGCCAGGCATCAATGAAGGAGGCCCGGGAGCTCAGCGGTACTGTTGCCGCCATTGCTGTAAAAGACAAAGCCAAGGGATGGCAGCCAGCTATTACGGAAACCTTTCCCCTCATCAAGGAAGGCGTACGGGAAGCCTTAAGAAAAAAAGAGGCTGTGCCGCCTTTGGAATTTATGAAGCCCTATGAATTTTCCTTAACCTTAATGGAAGGCTTTTGCTTTGACTCGCTTCCCCCTGTAAGCTGGAAAGGTTGTTTTGACAAGAGCAAAGCCTTCTGGGAAGCACCTAGTATTGAAATAGGGCTGGAGCTGTTCAACTGGGTAAGAAGCCGTATCCTAAAGGAAGCGCAGCAGCAGGCATAACCCTTGTTATACAAGGTATAAACGCGGGCATAATGTTTTTTAAAAAGGCCCGGCTTTCGGCACTTCACGCTCTTTGCATGATAGCTTAAATATTGGAGCACATTATGTTTTTTAGTTTACTACTTCTTTGTGCTCCCGCTTTCTTGTATAATGATGATGAAACAGGCTTAAAGAGGAGGCTGATGCCCTTTTCCATGGAACATTTTCACTATTATCCCAATCAGGAAAAGCTGATGCATTTTAAACCCAAACTGATTTTCTCCGGTCTTTTGAATTGCGGGCCCAACTGGCAAAGCACCCGTCACAGGCACAATTTTTGCGAAATCATGTATGTGTCGGCAGGTTCGGGCAGCATTAAGACCGCTACCGGCGAGTATGCTATCCGCCAGGGCGATCTGGTGGTTTACAATACGGGAGAGTGGCATGAAGAAAGCTGCGGGGAAACCAAGCTCTCTCTTTTGTTTTTCTCTCTTGAAAACATTCAGATTCAGGGAATGGAGGAAGGCTGCCTAATTCCCTTAGAGGCCTGCCCCGTCATTGACTCGGGCAGCTATGACGATGTATTAAAGAGCTTCCTTCTTATAATGGTCAAAGAGCTTCGGGAGAAGGAGCCCTATTACAAGGCCATTTCTACCAATCTTGCCATTCTTATTGTCTACTTTATCCTGAGGCTCTATTCCGTTCCCCTGGCAAATCACGAGCAAAATGAAATGTGTGAAAAAGCAAAGCGGTATATTGAAAAGAATTACCGGATGGATATTACTTTGGATCATCTGGCCTCAGCCCTTCATATTAGTAAATACCACTTCCTGCATACCTTTAAGGAGATTACGGATATTTCGCCAATGAAATACCTGTTATTTGTCCGTATGCGTGAAGCCAAGGCCCTTTTGAGCCAAACGAATCTTTCCATACTGGAAATTGCCGGGGCCGTAGGTTATGAAAACGCCCCAACCTTCAGCCGGGTGTTTAAAAAAAGCGAAAATATAACCCCTCTGGAGTATCGAAGCCATACCCAAAGCGGGGCGAAGCCGGATTGAATAAGCTCTTTTGCTACCGTGGGCACTTTACCGGCACCTTTACTCCCCTTCATAATAGTCAACTGCGGAATTGGTTTTAAAAAACCCTTCCGGTTGACCGCACGAAATAATGCCCACTTTGTCTGAATCGGGATAATAGACAACATCGGGAAGATTAAAGGTGTCGACATCCAGATAAACCAGATTATGTATTTTGGATGTATTCCTTATTTTATGTGCACCCTTTTCGTTGGGGGGACAAACCACTACATCTCCCGGCTTAAGTGCCCGGTTTCCGTCAGGGGTTATCAAAAGGCCTTCCCCTGAAAGGATATAAAAGACCTCTTCATTGGCCGTATGATAATGATAGGGGTACGCGGCCTTTTCCGGAGGAATTTCATAAATGGAAACACAGCAGCGGTTTTCACTGCTTTTCTTCAGAATTTCATACTTATAGTATTCATAGGGCTCATGCTCACTTTTGTGGGCAGGCGTCAGCTCCTCCTTTCTGGTTACAATAATCCGGCGGTTTTTCATTTCATCCATCATCCTGTCTCCTTTTTAGCTTTGCTTATTCCTGATTTATATCATTAATCACCCAATAGGGTAAAAAGAATATCCCTTACTTCATGCATATCCTTCCCCACCCTTTGAGCACCGGCTTCCCGAAGGGCATCGGAGGAAAAGGAGGATGAAACGCCCACACAGGCCATACCCGCTTTAAGAGCCGCCATAACGCCGTTAACCGCATCCTCAACGACAATGCACTTTGAAGGAGAAACACCCAGCTTACCGGCAGCAGAAAGATAAATGTCCGGAGCGGGCTTTTTATTGACTACATCCTCACCGCTAACCATGGCCTCAAAAAGTTTGAAACCAATTCCTGCCGCTTTAAGATTGGCTTCAATCTTTATTCTGTCGGCACTGCTGGCCAAGGCGGCTTTTACACCGTGAGCTTTAAGCTCCTCCAAAAGGGAAAGCACCCCTTCAAAAACCCGTATCCTGCCGGGTACAATATCGAGGTATATTTCATAAACCCTGTGCTTCATCTCCGGCAAATACTTAACACCATATTTTTCGGCTACCCCTCCTATATAACGGTCCTCTCCCGTACCCACAAAGGGAAGAAAATCCTCGGCAAGAGCGTGAACACCGTATTCGGCAAGTCCCAGGATGGCTGCCTCGTTAATAACCGGCTCGGAATCAACCAGTACGCCGTCCATGTCAAATAAAACGGAACGCATCATTTATTTTCTCTCCTTAGGTTTGTATTTTCTATTTTTTTAACTCGGATTTTACTACCAGTTTACCATAATTTTCTTCTTAAGCCTACGCACAAAAAAAGTACCCGCCTTTTTCAACGGGTACTTTCTTAAAGCCTTTATTCAACTTAAGGGTTGGACAGAACTTCGATTACGGTATTGAGGCCATATTCCACTGCAATGGGGCCGCCGCTGAAGGCTGAACGGTCCAGGATAAATACCTTGCCGTTCTTTACTGCCGAAAGGGAAGACCATACCGAGTTGGCTGACAGCTCTTCCAGCTGTTTTTCTTCCGTATCGGAGGCGGAATCACCGCGAACAAAGATGTAATCCGGATTGAGGGTTGCAAGACCCTCCAGGGTAAAGTTCTCGGAATGTCCTGTTCCGTCACCCTCGGGGTAACCCACCGGGGCATTGAGGCCAAGTCCGGTATCCTTGTCGTAGAAAGCGGACATGGTCTTTTTATTATAAGCGCCAAAGGTATTTAAGTCCGTGATAACCAGGTATGCAAAGGTTTTGTCGGAATACTCGTTGACGAACTTCTCCTTGGCTGCCCGGGCCCTTTCCTCCACTCCGGAAATAAACTCCTCGGCTTTTTCTTCACGGCCAACCACCTCGGCAAAGCTGCGCAGAGCTGCACGCCAGTCATCTGCTACCGCCGCGGTACTAAAGGATACCACCGGAGCAACCTTGGCCATCTCTTCATAAACCTCGTCGTTATGAGGCGTTGATGCGATAATAACATCAGGGGCAACATCCAGAAGCAATTCCAGGTTTACAGGGTATCCCAGGTCAACAACCTCAGCTTTGGAGGCATAGGGCTTCAGGGATTCCCAGTTTGATAAAAGGTCATCCGAATTGGATGCCGCTGCGGGGGGCATATCCAGAGCATACCAATGCTCCAGGAAACGGAAAAGGCCTACGGCTATACGCTGTGGCTGCTGCTCAATAACAACCTCTACACCGTTGGCATCAACGATAGTACGGGGAAAAGCAGGCTCTTCCGACGCCTCGGGAGTGGCCTCCGGCGTGGCAGATGCCGTAGCAGACGGTGTGGCTGTTTGAGCCTCCGGTGTAGGGGTTGAGGAAACGGCAGGTGAAGCGCCGCAGGCGGACAGAGCCAGCAGAGATGCTGTAAGCGTCAGCATCGATAATGACTTAAAAGGTTTTTTCATAATGGGGTTCTTTCCTTTCCAAGACATTCGGAGCTTGATTCTTCCGAAGCCTTACCCTTTTATATGGGGCATGTGAGTCTTTGCCCAGACCATCGGTCAGAGAATGTCAAACAGAATTTATCCTCTAAGGAATATTTGCTTTAGGCAAAGCATGCCCAGATGTAGTATGATATTGAGATTGATATTCAATATCTTTTTGTAGTATAGCAAAAAGAAAGAAACCCATAAATGGACAGATTTCAAAAAACCTATGGATTTTTTTGCCCCAGGCTTTGAAGCTCACTGGGCGACAGCCCCATACGCTTCTTGAAAAGCCGGCTGAAATAGAAAGGATCCCCATAGCCCACACAGGCAGCCACCTGAGTGATGGAGCAGGTTTGGGACATTATGAGGTCCTTGGCCTTCTTCATTCGAAAGGCAATAATGTAATCAAGGGGAGACATCCCCACATACTTATCGAAAAGGTAGGCAAAACGTCTTTTATCCAGCCCGGACAGCTCAGCCAGGTGCTGGACGGTAAGCTCCTCCATGTAATAACGGCTCACGTTTTCAAGAGCCTGTTCGATGACATCTCTTCCGCTTTTGTTTTCATTTTGGCGAATTGAGTTGAGAAGCTCCTCCATAACAGTGTAAAATAACTGCTTGGTTCTTAAGGCCTGTATGTCTCCGGGTGTACTCCAGGCAGTGCAAAACTGGAGCAGAAGCTCCTTAAGCCTTGGATTTGCGCCGTAGTGGAGAATGAAATTCTGATTGGCCAGGCAGCGCTCTCCCCCTTTTTCGGCGGAATAGTGAACCAGTACATATTCCCAGTCCCCCGAAGGAAGAACCTCTTTGTCCAGTGTCAAATCCGGCCCGGCATGAAGCACGGCCCCAGGCTCCAAATCGTAATCCGTGCCGTCAACACAGTAGCGCGCCTTTCCTCTCAGCGCAAAAATCAAAGCGCTGGTAGGAGAGGTTCTTACGCCTCTAAGCCTGGATCCCGCCGGTACCACCACCCTATAGGCATCATGTATAATAATTAAGGCATGAGCAAAGTAATCAGCCAGTCGGTTAATGGTTAATTTCATGGAATTTCCTCAAAAGCTTCACCCCGTATGAGGGTGGGAAAACATGATTTTGATTTCTATTATCATATTATTTTGCAGGAAAGTTGTCAATGCCATGAAATGGTTGAAACAAGGGCTTGAGGGCCCCCCCTCCTCCCTTTTAGCCGGATTTGCTTACGCAAAGGGCTGCCAAAAAGAGCAAGGGAAACCCGTAAGTTGCCCTTGCTCTTTCCATTTCTCACCCTCTGTGTGGCGAGACGCTTATTTTTAGCTTAGGAGACTGGCGATTATTTTGAATTATAAAATTCCGTTCGCTCCTGCAGGATTTTGTCGTATCCGGCACTCTTCAGCTTTGCCTTGAATTCTTCCAGGGTGGCGTCAAACTTATCCGGAGCGCAGGTAACCAGCTTTACAAAAAATTCTTCCCGGATAATACTGATTTCGGTATTCTTTTCCGTGAAGGCAGGTGCTGTAAAGGTAGGATCGCTTCTGCCTATGCCGGCCACAGCGTTCTTGTAGTTGTCCATAACGTACTGCTCGTAGCCCGGTGCTTCTTTAGAAGTTGCAGCCGCAAAATCCTCCTGGGTTTTATAATAGCCCTGATTTCCTATTAAAAACAGATCGTGCCTGGTCCAATCCTTGTCCTTTGCGTTGTACTCGGCGTCAATAACAGCAGGAACACCGCTTGCGTCGTAGCTGAAATGCTCGCCCTCATTGCCGTGGAACAGGGTAAAGCCGCCTTCCTTTGTTCCCAGCCAGTCCAGATATGTAATGGCGGCCTCCACATTCTTAGCGGTTTTGGGTATGAAGGTAAACGCGCCGTTTATAGGATAATTTTTATTGTAGATCTGGCCGTCGTTTACGTTTTTCAAAGGAGGAAGACTGATAACATCCGCTTTAGGATCCGTTGCCTGAAGGGTTTTTAGCAGGCTGCCCCGTAAATTGTCTACATTATAATTCACATTTGACTCAAAGCAGCCGATTCTGCCGTTTACAAAATCTTCCTTTAGTGCGTTGTCATTGGTTACGTTAACGTAATACTCGGGATCCATGAGACCCTCGTTATAAATTTTATTGATCCATTTAAAGTATTCGCCGAAGCCCGGATCCGAATAAATGAGGTCGGCGGCGGAACCGGCTTCAATGGCATAAGCTTTTTCATCGGCCACGTTCTTTAAAAAAGCCATGGACATAATACCGTGGGGATCGCTTGCTTTTGTATTAACCGCAAACCCGGATGCGAAGGCATTGGGATGATTCTTCTTAAAGGCCTGGAGCACAGTGTACATTTCTTCAACAGTGGTGGGAATCTGTAAGCCAGCTTCATCCAGCCAGTCCTTGCGTATAAAGATATTGGTCGCCGCCGTGGTAGCACGCCGTGCCGCAATACCCCAAAGATTTCCATCCCCATTGCGCCCGATATCAAGGCATTCCTCGCCGATATAATCCTTTAAATTTCTTGCCTGATCCCCTCCGTCCACATAGGGAGCCAGATCAAAAGTACCCCCGTCGTTATAGAAGCCCTCCACAATGGAGGCAGTATAACAGAGCATTATATCCGGACCGGTACCCGAAGCCATCATAAGCTGAACCTTATTGACCTCCTCCGCCCGGGGCACTGCCACAAACTTTACCGTAATGCCCACTTTATTCATTTCCTGGTTGATATACTTGGTCCATTTGTTATCAATTACGGAACTTCCTTCCGGTGCGTTACTGCGATCAAACACCTCCACCGACAGTGTTGTGTTGTCAAAAGTCTTTGACCCGTAGGTTGTTTGAAAGCCGTTGTCAGAAGCGTTTGCCGATGGGTTTGGCGATGCCGTCTGAGTTCCTCCGGATACTGTTCCCGGGGTGTTTCCGGAATTATTACCGGTCTTGCCGCAGCCGACGCTGCCAGCTAAGGTAAGAGCCAGTAACAATGCCACCATTTTCTTTTTCATATACCTTCCTCCTAGTTTCATTTAGTGTATAGCCATGCCTTTCCCGTTAACCCTTAACGGAACCGAGCATTACACCTTTTACAAAGTATTTTTGCAGCCATGGGTAAACAATGAGAATGGGCAGTGTACCCACCACAATGCACGCCATTTTCAGCGATTCGGCCATAACCTGATTGCCTATGCCTTCGGTTGCTCCCGCCGCCCCCAGCTCATCCGCAAAAAGAAGGCTTCTCAGCCTCAGCTGTAGTGTGAATTTTTCCGGAGACTGGATATAAATAAGGGCGTTGAAATAATCGTTCCAATACGCTACCGCGTAAAAAAGAGCGATGGTGGCGATAATCGGCAGGGATAGCGGAAGCGCAATTCTGAAAAGAATCTGAATATCGCTGGCGCCATCCAGGTAAGCGGCTTCCTCAAGGCTCTCGGGAAGTTCTCTGAAAAAGGTTCTCATAACAATGAGATTAAAAACATTCACCGCGGTAGGAATGTATAATGAAGTGAGCTGATCATACATACCCAAATTTTTCACCACTATGAATGTGGGAATTATTCCACCGCTGAAATACATGGTAAACAGGATGAAGCCGCTTATGACGGCGCGCCCCTTAAGCCTCTTCTTGGAAAGCGCATAGGCCGCAAGTACGGTCAAAATCAAGCCGATACCGGTACCCATAAGGGTAACCAGCACAGTGACTCTCATGGAAATCCAGATCTGGCTTCTGTGCAAAATATCCTTGTAAGCCTCAATCTGAGGTTCTATGGGGAAAAAGGTAACATTTCCGGCCATAACGGCCCCATTACTGCTGAAAGAATAGGCAACAACATTCAAAAACGGGTATAAGCATACAAATACCAGTATTGAAAGCATGAAGTAATTTAAAACCGTCCCGAAATTTACAGGATTCATCGTCCTGTTGTAACTGCTCTTTGCCATATGCCGTCAAATCCTTTCTATATAATGCCTTCTTCGCCAATCAGCTTTGAAAAGCGGTCCGCCAGCAGAAGAATAATGATATTTACGACAGACTGGAACAAGCCGATAACGGTGGACAGGCTGTACTCGGCCTTTACAATGCCAAGACGGTAAATATAGGTGCTTAATACCTCGGAAACATTAATGACCTTTGTGTTGCCCAGAAGCAGAGGTGCATCCAGGCCGATGCTCATCATTTTGCTTATGGAGAGAATAAGCATGACAACGACGACGGATTTCATCATTGGCAGGGTGATATAAAAAATACGCTGGAGCTTTGTAGCTCCGTCAATATAAGCCGCTTCGTACAGGGCCTCATCAATACCCGTTATGACGGCAAGATAGATAATGGTTCCCCATCCGATTTCCTTCCATACATTACAAATAACATAGGTGAAAATCCACCATGAGCTGTCGTTGAGAAACGGCAGGCGGCTAAGTCCCGTATGGGCCAGCAGATTATTGATGCTGCCGTCTGTCTGGGCAAAAAGATTGGTGGCAATACCCGCCACAACCACCCATGATATAAAATGGGGCAGATACAAAATGGATTGGGAAAGCTTTTTAAAGCCTGCGGAACGCGCTTCATTCAGCATGAGGGAAACCGTTATGGTAAGTGGAAAGCTTGCAAGCAGAGTAAAAAGATTAAGCAAGAGGGTATTTCTTGTTGCAAGCCAGAACAGGGAGGTTGAAAACACCTGCCTGAAATTATCCAGCCCGGCCCAGGGGCTTGCGTTAATTCCCTTGAATACGTTATAGTCCTTAAAAGCAATAACAAG
>JAFADM010000414.1 GCA_023424865.1 Bacillota bacterium
ACATCCTTAACCACTCCTTGGCGGCCGTAGGATTTTGACACACGATCCAGCTCTATCATCAAAGCAGCTCCTTTCAATGCTTCAACAGGAAATAGAGAAAACTCAGGACTTTACAGATAAAGACTAATTTCCCTTTGAAGCTTTAATGCTTTAAGAATAACAATCTGCAAAAAAACAAACTGACAACCTAATGTATATTAGGGGTTGTCAGTTATTATAACAAAAATTCAAAACCTGGTCAAACGACAAAAGTTGTCACTTGGAAATAAAGTGTACTTTATTACACTCTATTGCTTCTTTTTTTGCATGAAAAAATTTTTTGAATGGGAAAGAATGAACGGTTAAAAAGACAATAAAAAGAGCTTCCCAAAAGGAAGCCCCTGCGATAAACCCTCTAAGATTTGAAATCTAAGCTTTAAAAAGATATCCGGCATTAAAATGTCATAAAAGGACCTTAATCTTCCCCGCCCGTACTTAAGCGATCCGCTTGATCCGTTGTTATAAGGGCATCAATGATCTCATCCATATCTCCGTTGAGAAAGCCCTCAATCTGATATAGAGTGAGGCCGATCCGGTGATCCGTTACACGCCGCTGGGGGTAATTATAGGTGCGTATCCGCTCGCTCCGATCCCCTGTGCCTACCTGGGATTTACGGTTCTCCGCAAGCTCGCTGCTCTGCTTTTTCATCTCGATTTCATAGAGCTTGGCTTTTAGTACCCTCATAGCCTTGTCCCTGTTTTTATGCTGGGAACGCTGGTCCTGACAGGTAACTACAATACCGGAAGGCAAATGGGTAATACGAATGGCCGACGAGGTTTTGTTAATATGCTGACCGCCCGCACCGGAAGCTCTGTAGGTATCCACCTCAATATCCGCAGGATTAATTTCCACCTCGTCCACCTCATCCACCTCGGGAAGCACGGCGACGGTTGCGGTAGAGGTATGAATACGGCCCCCGGATTCCGTTGAAGGAACCCTTTGAACCCGATGCACACCGCTTTCAAATTTCAGTCGGCTGAAAGCCCCCTTGCCTTCAATTTCAAAGACAATTTCCTTAAATCCCCCAATTTCAGTGGGATTGGAGTCGATAATATCCGTTGTCCATCCTCTGGCTTCCGCGTAATGGGCGTACATACGGTAAAGCACTGCTGCAAAGAGCGCCGCCTCATCTCCCCCTGCGCCTCCGCGGATTTCCACAATAACATTGCGTTCGTCATTGGGATCCTTGGGCATGAGCATAACCTTAAGCTCCCGCTCCACCTTTTCCATTCCCTTTGACGCTTCTTCTATTTCCAGCTCTATCATTTCCTGCATGGCGTCATCCGGTTTTTCACCCAGCATGATCTCTGCCTCGGCCAGGGCCTTTTTGTAGCCCTTATACTCCCTGAATTTCTCAACCAGCTCCGATAATTCGGCATGCTCCTTCATAAACCTCAAATACTGGGTCTGGTCATTTATAACCGCCGGATCCGCAAGGCGCATGTTTAGCTCCTCAAAACGATTGTCAATTGATTCCAGCCTGTCAAGCATACTTTCACCTCATAAAATAAAATTTTTAAAAATAAAGTAACAGGAACCTTCTCGTCCAGGCCGGACCCGCTATCGTCTCTGCCCCAGCTTTTGCTTGAGCTTTTCAATGGAGGTGTTTGCCACCAATTCCTTTGGAAATCCCAGCTCCTTTAATAACTCCAGGGCTTCCCGCTGCTCGCCCACATCGGTGTGTATATGGGCATCGCTGTTAACTACAATATAAATATGGTGTTTTTCGCACAGCTCCAAAAGCTCAATGTAGTTTTCCCGGGCATTGGACCTGTAGCTGTTGGGTCTTAAGGAGGAATTGTTGACCTCAAGAAGGACACCCGCGTCGGCGGCAGCCCGGGCAAACTCCAGATAATCAAGAGGAATGCGGCTGTCGTCGGGATGGCCGATAATATTGACATATTTGTTTTTCATGCAATTAATCATGGCCCGTGTATTCTGTTGTATGGTGGTTGTATTGAGACAGGGGGGGTGAGCGCTGGCAATGACCACATCCAGAGCTTCCGGCTTGCAGGTGGCTGCGTCAAGCTCCCCTGCTTCGTTCAGCACATTAGCTTCGATCCCCTTTAATATTTCAACATCAAACATGACCGGCGGAAGCACCTTTAAATTGTGAAAATAATAGTCATGGCAGCTCCCGGGCATTAAAGGGCCGTGATCGGTCACGGCAATAAGCTCCAGGCCCTTCTCCCCTGCTTCCTTTGCGTATTCGGTGATGGTACTGTATGCATGTCCGCTGGCTACCGTATGAAAATGGCAGTCTGCAATGAGTCTCATATTCTAACACTTCCTTCAGTTACTTGTGTGAATTCTCCGTTGTATTATGCACGAATATTCCAGAATCCATTATACATGATTTCAGCCAATAATCGCACAGGATTAGCACAAATAGTTTTATAGCTCCTGTTAAGCTATTGTTGTCAAGCCCTGTCCAGAGCGTATTTATCACCTTTGCGGGTTAATTAAGCCGATTTTGCGGAACCAAATCACACATTCTGTAATAGGATATAGCAAGACCTTTTGCGCATTGGGTCTGTCACCTGTTCCATGCTTTTCATTCCCAGTGGGCAAGTATTATTTCTAGGAGGTATCCTATGCCCTCGTCCGGCAACAGCGCCATAAGTCCTTTGGATAAAATACGCATCAAAAACGGCATTGAAGAACTTAAATCCCAATTCAATACGGTGCTAAAAAAAAGCCATGGAGAGGCGGCAAACCTCATTAATGACAGAAGGCTTTATTTCACGACCCTCTTTCTGCTTCTTCCGGAAATAGACAATGCCAATCTGTACAGTGAGCTTGCTTCCAGAAACCTTCTGGCTATAAAGGTCTGCGCCATAGCCCTCAGGGATCCGGGCCTTGAATCCCGTGTTCAGCCCGTCAACTCCGATAATGAGGCGAACCTTAAGGATTCACTTAAATGGATCCTGAAAACAGGCGCAGCCAACGACGGGCTTTCCGACGACTTTGAACAGGTATTGGATTCGGCTGCTGCCATGCTTATAAAAAAACACAAGGATACGGAGCTTATGCCTCTTATTGCGGAAATGATCTTTAAACGCAATAAACGGGGCGGTCTCATCCATGATTTGGTCTGGGCTTATTTTCAGCAGCGGGATCCAAAATCCCTTCGGACCATCGCCCGCTTTTTGCTGTCCGAAAATACCCAGGATGTTCAGCTGGCCGCCCAGCTTCTCCACCTCCCCCAATCCGAGGGGATGGGCCGAAGCAACGACAGGCAGCGCCAGTATAATAATTTTTTGTCCTGGCTTAATGAAAACGAAGCCTATATGTTTGCCTCCCGGGAGAGCTTCCAGTGTTCCAGCGAACCCAACGCCTATGAGGTGGATCTCAATGCCAAATACCTGTGTAAGCGCATTTCACCACTTCAAACAGGCCTTAAAGAAGCTGATCTGACGGCTGGTGAGAAAAAGCGCCTGGATAAATTCAGAATGGTCCGGGAGCAGGACAGGGAAACACTCTCCGCTTTCTCAAACCAGATGTACCGGCGTAATCCTCAATCCTGGCAGCGCTGGATAGAAAGAACCTCCGACGAACAGATTCGTATGGCTAAAAAAAGCGGTCAGGGGGGATTGGCATGATTATTATAGGCAATACGCCTGCGGACATCAACGAGCTTTCCGGCCAGTACCCGGCCAATGGTATTGAAGCTGCCATTCTTAAAATCATGAATGACAGCGCTTCAAACTATACCTTTTCGTCAAAGGAGCTCCTGGATTTTGAGCTTAAGCTGAGAAAGGAAATTGTGGCTGCCTCCTATGAATTGTATAAAAGCGGCCTGGATTTTGCCATCTTCAGAAAATCACGCTGCAACCCCAAATACTGGGAGCGTACACCTCAGGGCGGCTTTCTTTTAAAAAGCGATGTAAAACCCTCCGATGCCATTAACGATATTTTCAATAACGGCTCCCGCTATGGCACCGAATGTGCCACGGCTATGGTGATGATTTATTATAAAGCGCTTTTAAACCTTTTGGGAGAAGAAAAGTTTAACCGGCTCTTCCCCAAAATTCACCTTATGAACTGGCACTACATTGATCCGAATTTGAGAGAAATCGGCTCTATGCGAAAGGCTGACGATTTCCTCCCTGGCGATCGCCTTTATTTTGCCAACCCTGACGTGGATCCGGCCACACCTGAATGGCAGGGCGAAAACGTCATCGACCTGTCCAATGGCCTCTATTACGGTCATGGCGTGGGGGTTCACCGGGCGGAGGGCATCATCAGGGCCTTAAACCGAAACCGCGCCCGGGGTGCGGATGAAACGGCCTATTTAATGGATTCCGCCGCTCGCCCCAATTTTAAAAATCTCTACAGGCTTTCCGGAGAAAGCTGAACAAAACAAGACCTGGAGACCTTGGTCCCTTCGCTTTAGCCCAATCGGCACCTACGTACAATTACAAAAAAAAGGCTGCAGGGGTATTCCCTTGCAGCCGGCCGGAAAGGCTCTATAAGCTTATTCGATGGAGACTTTTCTGCTTCTTGTGCCCGGTTCCGCCTTAGGCAGAACAACTGTAAGTACACCGTCCTTGTAAGTTGCCTTCACATCCTCATTTTTGATATTCTGAACGTGGAAGCTTCTTTTAAAGGAGCCGCTGCTGCGTTCCCTATATATATAACCGTCGTTTTCCTCATCCTTTTCCTGCTTGATGTCCACGCCCAGGGTCAGGATATCATCGTTTAGGTCAATAAGGATGTCTTCTTTTTTAACGCCGGGAATTTCCGCTTCAACCACATACTCCTTCTCGTTTTCCTTGATGTCGGCACGGATGGGCGAAGTAATTGCCGACACTCTGGCAAAGAAGGGATCTTTGAAGAATTCATCAAAAACCCTGTCCAGTCCGAAAAAGTCCTCTTTCCTTGAAACGCCATTGTTTCTTCTTGGGTAAGGTACCATACTAAACATAAAAAACACCTCCATAATTTTGACACATTTAATTTTTATTGTTTTCGAGTTTGATTTTGACTTTCTTTGACCTTGTGAGATTATTTTACCGTTTACCATGGATGAGATCAACTTTGATTTTGACTTTCTTTGACCATTTCTTATGGAAATTCATAGAATAACTGAACATAGCTCCTTCT
>JAFADM010000456.1 GCA_023424865.1 Bacillota bacterium
AGAATGGCGATAACCACGATGAGCTCCATCAAAGAGAAGCCTTTTTGATTCTTGAAAAATTCCTTGAGTTTCTTAAACATACGAATCTCTCCTCACAATAAATTTACTCTATTTATCAACCAATGCCACCGTACATGCCGAACATGGGCTGTACAATGGATATGATTATAAATCCTACTACCACGGCCAGAACAACCATGATTAGGGGTTCCAGCATTGTTGTCATTTGTCCTACGGCGGCCTCCACCTCTATGTCGTAAAAATCGGCTGTTTTTTCAAGGATGCTTTCCATGGTACCGGTATCCTCGCCGATACGCAGCATATGAACTACCATTGGCGGAAAAATGCCTATTTTGCCCACTGGCTGCGCCAGGCTAACACCTCTGCTTACCTCCTCTCCCGCTTTCCTAAGCCCTACTTCCACCACATGGTTGTCCACTACCTTAGCCGCCACATCAAGTGAGGTTAACAAGGGAAGTCCGGATGACAGCAACGTGCTGAGTGTTCTTGTAAACCGGGATGAAATAATTTTTTTATTCAAAGGCCCAAAAATGGGGACTCTGAGCTTGAATCCGTCCAGGGTAATCTTTCCTATATCCGTAGAAGCATACCTCTTAAGAAGGAAGAAGACTCCGGCGATGATGAATAGCAAAATATACCATTTGGTTTTTACAAAATCACTGATAGCAAGCAGCGCCTTTGTTGTTGCGGGAAGCTCCATATTCATCCCGGAAAATAAGCCTACGAAGGTTGGCACAACAAAGGTTACAAGAATAGTGATAACAATAACCGCTACGGTTGACACCACTGCGGGATAGACAAGGGCCCCCTTTATCTTCTTGTTAAGCCGGTTTTCCTTTTCAAAATGGAGTGCCATTCTTTCAAAGGAGGTGTCCAGAGTACCGCTTAATTCTCCAGCCTCCACCATGTTTACCAGTATGGAAGGAAAAACCTTGTGCTCCTTCATGGCCGACGATAGGGTATTGCCTTTCTGCACCACTTCATAAACCTTTTCCACAACTGCCTTAAGGGCGTCATGATCTGTCTGCTGCCTGATAATATCCAGACAGCCCAAAACAGAGATGCCTGCGTTGATAATAGTGGCAAACTGTCTGCAGAAAATGGCAATATCGTTTATTTTCACTTTTCTGGCAAAGCTGAAGGAAATATCCTTATGTAACAAACCCTGCTCTGAAACCTCAAGAGGAAAATAGCCCTTATTCTTGAGATTGGCGATAACAAAGGGCTTATCCTTTGCTTCCAGGGTCCCCTTTACGGTGGCACCATCCAGCGTTTTTGCCTTATAGCTGTATATTGGCATTATCCTATCATCCTTTTCAGCATTTCCTGATCCACGGCATAAATATTAGCTTCTTCCAAATCAATGATGCCTCTTTTATACAAATCTGCCAGGGAAAAATCCATGGTCTGCATGCCAAATCGCATCCCGGTCTGTATAATGGAATCGATTTGATGAGTTTTGCCTTCACGGATAAGATTGCTTATAGCCGGGTTGGCCATCATGATTTCAAGGGCCACAGCCCGTCCGCTTTTATCCTTTTTGGGAATAAGCTGCTGGGAAACGACTCCCTGCAATACGGTTGAAAGCTGAATCTTAATCTGCTGCTGCTGATAGGGAGGAAAAACGTCAATAATTCTGTCGATTGTTTTGGCAGCCCCAATGGTGTGCAGGGTTGAAAAAACCAGATGTCCCGTTTCGGCAGCCGTTATAGCAATGGATATAGTTTCCAGATCCCGCATCTCACCCACCAGGATGATGTCGGGATCCTGTCTAAGAGCTGCTCGCAGCGCATCCTTATAGGTTCTGGAATCATGACCCATCTCACGCTGATTGACAATGCTTTTCTGATGCTTGTGGAGGTATTCAATGGGATCCTCAAGAGTTAATATATGAGCGCTTCGCTCGCTGTTGATGATATTAATAAGGGCAGCCAGCGTGGTTGATTTCCCGCTTCCGGTAGGACCTGTAACCAGTACCAGTCCACGGGTTTTCTTAGCCAGCTGGGTAACGGTAAAGGGAAGTCCAAGCTCCTCCGGGCTGGGAATTCTGGAAGCTACAAGACGAAGTGCGGCAGCATAAGTGCCCCTTTGCCTGTAGACATTCACTCTGAACCTTCCGAGTCCGGGTAAGGAAATGGATAAATCAATTTCACCTACTTCTTCCAGTTCCTTGAACTGCTCCTGGGTAAGAAGCTGCTCGACTATGCCTTTGGTATCTTCAGGCAAAAGCCTGTTATCTCCGATAGCAATAAGCTCGCCATTCTGACGCATAATGGGCGGCGTACCCACTGTTATATGAAGATCCGAAGCCTTGTTTTCAATTGTATATTTCAATAATTCATTAATGTCCATGCGTATCTTCCTCGGATGTTCTTAATTCATTTATTTATTCTAATTTGTATTTATTTATGGTTTATGTTGTGTAAGCGACTCTCACCAATTCGTCTACCGTTGTAGTGCCCTGAAGTACCACCCGGCGGCAGCTGTCTTGCAGGGTATGCATTCCTTCGATGACCGCCTGCTGCTTTATCTGGTCGGAGCTTGAGCCGGCATTAATTAAGTGCCGTATTTTTGCAGACATGGGCATGATTTCGTAAACACCTGTTCTTCCGTGATAGCCGGAGTGATTACAAAAGCCGCACCCCTTGCCCTTATATAAAGTAATCCCTTCTTCCGGGCTTATGCCCAGAAGTTCTGTCTCGTCTTTACCCGGCTTATAGCCTTCCTTGCATCTGGGGCAAATTCTCCTTACCAGTCTTTGTGAGATAATGCCCACAAGGGATGTACTGATAAGAAAGGGTTCGATATTCATATCCAAAAGTCTGGCAATGGTTCCTGCAGCATCGTTTGTATGTAAGGTGCTTACCACCAGGTGCCCTGTGACCGCAGCTCTTACTGCGATTTCAACCGTTTCCGAATCCCGGATTTCTCCCACCATGATAATGTTGGGGTCCTGACGCAATATGGCTCTGAGTGCGCCTGCAAAATCAAGTCCCGCCTTGGGATTAACCTGAACTTGGTTAACTCCGTCCAGCGTGGTTTCAACAGGGTCTTCAACAGTTATTATGTTTATGGCTTCATTGTTAAGCTCCCGGATAGTGGTATATAGAGTAGTGGTTTTTCCGCTTCCGGTAGGGCCTGTAATAAGAATAATGCCATAAGGATTCTTTAGTATTCCCTCAAATTTCTTTAAATCATCCTCGAAAAATCCCAGGCTCTCCTTTGGCTTTAGAAGACTGTTTTTATCCGTTATCCGTATAACAACCTTTTCCCCGTATACCGTTGGAAGCACGGAGACTCTGAGATCATAATCGTTATTGTCTACGAGCATTGAAATTCTGCCGTCCTGAGGTTTCCTTTTTTCAGCGATATTCATTTCACCTGTAATCTTTATCCTGGTCACAATAGCGGGAAGAAGCTGTATGTCGTGCTGCATGACTTCCTTCAGCTGTCCGTCCACCCGGTACCGGATTCGGATATGCTTTTTATAAGGTTCAAGATGAATATCACTGGCTTTAAGACGAACGCCCTGTTCAATGATAGAATTTACCAGCTTTACAATGGGTGCGCTGTTGACAACCTCTTCCAGCTCGCCCTCCAACGCTGCGGCCTGGGTTATGATGCCGTATTCCTTTTTGTACTCTTCGGCTGCCTTCATGGCTTCCTGCTTGCCGTAATTCAAGTCAATGGCCTTACCAATTTCGGCAGAGGTTGCAATAACAGGACGGACTTCCAGGCCGGTAAATATTTTTACGTCGTCTATCGCAAAAATATTCAGAGGATCACTCATGGCTACGACTAAAACGGATCCCTCTTTTTTTATGGGAATGAGATCGTGCCTTTTGGCCAAATTTTCACTTATCAGCTTTGTCGCCTCAGGATCAATATCAAACTTACCAAGGTTGACATGAGTAATTCCCAATTGGAACTCCAAAACCTCGATAATCTGATCCTCAGTCACTATTTTCTCGCTGACTAAAATTTCCCCCAGCTTTTTTCCTGTTTTCTTTTGCAACGACAAAGAGTGCTCCAGTTGCTCGTTTGATACTAAGCCAACCTCAACCAGCAGATCCCCCAACCTTTTTTTACGGTTTTTCAGCATTTGCTCTCCTCAAAAAATAACCTATTCCTATTGGTGTGAGTTGACATAGAAAAGCCCGGTTGCTTATTACCATAATATTAATGATGTACAAAATTATGACAATCCGGGTGAGCTTTACAGCACATAGGAGAAAAGTCCTATTTAAATAGTGCTTATTTCCTATATTATACCTTTTTCTGATTACATGCAATAACTGTTTAATTAATAAGAAGTACAATCGATGCGGTTTTCCGCGCGAAAAACTATTGAAAATGTCCTAAAGAAGTTGGGAATTGTATGAAGTGGAAAAATGACGGCAGAGTTTAGCCTCAAAAAGTAAAAAAAGGAATGAAATTAGAGGCCGCTCAAGTGCAAATACCAATCTATAAGCTGATTTCCCCATAAAACGGCAATGAAGGTGCCTGCAATAATATACGGACCGAAGGGCATCTGACTTTTTCGGCTTAACCTTTTGGCAATCATAAAAACAATACCGGCAGCCGCACCGAGGAGTGTACTTAGAAAAAGGGCTACAAGTGTGAGCTTCCAGCCAAGAACCAAGCCAATAGGAATAAAAAGCTTTACATCCCCCATCCCCATAGCCGTGGACTTGTAGATGAAAAGGCCCAAAACAGCCACCAGAAGTAAAAAACCTGAGGCTGAAACCATTCCCAGTAAAGGGGTGTACCAATAAGAAGGTGAAAAAAGCCCAAAGGGAAGGAATAGATTGTAAAAGAAAACGGCCACACCTGCAACAAGGCCTGCTAAGACCAGGCCGTTGGGTATTATCATATGGTCAAGATCAATAAAAAGAATAGGGATAAGAATCGTAAACAGATAAATAAGGACCGCACTTTCAAAGGTTAATCCAAACCGCAAAAAAAGCACAACCCATACGGCACCCGTTAAGAATTCCACAATAGGATAACGAATGGAAATTGGACTCTTGCAGCTTCGACATTTGCCTCCCAGAAGCAAATAACTGAGAACCGGAATGAGATCCCTTCTTTTGATGGGGGTCTGACAATGAGGACAGTGGGATGCGGGAAAAGCGACAGAGGCTTTTCGAGGAATCCTATGTATGCATACATTTAAAAACGAACCAAAGCAAAGCCCGAAAACAAATACAAAAAAACTGATAAAAAAAGTCATTGAAGCTTCTCGCCCTTCCTTTTTCTTTCTCCGTTTTCGGGCAAACCTCCCGCCTCAGGCGCGCTAATAGCGATTTGCCCTCCAGCCTCCAGAAGACAGAGCTTTTTCCCGAAAACAACCCTACCTATAATAGTAGCCTTAATGTTGTCTTCATGTAAAGTGCGAAGAAGCGATTCACCATTGGGAGTTGAAATAAGCAGAGAGCCGGTTGAAGGCAATTTCAAAGGATCAAGGTCGAGCTTGCTGCAAATAATTCGCGTATTTTCCAGAACAGGTATATAGTTACTTTCAATTTCAACACCAAAGCCCGATTGAAGGTATAAATCCCACACCGCGCCCAGAATGCCCTTCTCGGAAAGGTTAATGATGGCATTGACACCATAGCGGAGAGCAAGTGTGCTTTCTTTGACGGTATTTAAATCACAGAGCCGCTTTTGAGTGCTGCATAACAGTTCTGAGCCCTGACCGGGATCAAAAAGGCTGTAAAAGCGCTTGCCTAATAGAAGCGTAGCTTCAAAGGCGGCATACTTTGTCAGTATAAGATCATCACCCGGTTTTGCAACACACGGGATGCAAGGTTGAAGTGCTTCATTTCCTTTTGCGGATGCCAGGGCCTTAACCGTTGGGCATTCAACCGATTCATTGGTTATAATGTCAATAGCTGTTATATCGACAGAAAAAATCCCGGCAGCCTGTTTAACCTGAGATAGAAGCTCAGCCTTAGCCGATGCTTCATAATGGGTGGGTAAAAATAAAAATACCTGAACTGCCTTGGGCTCTGTCCCGGCGGCAGCGAGGCTGTTACATGCACGGCTAACAGCCAACAGCCCCGGATATTCATCCGAGGCTGTGCATAAGCCTGAAAAAGCTTCCTGGTTATTCAAATGACACGCAACGGGTATTTCACCTACCGGCAGCTTTATAGGCTGCTCATTTGGTACTCTTCCCCTGATCGGCATCAGCTGCGGCTTCCTCCGTTCTTTCGGATAGCTGGATTTTTTTACGTATTTCAGTAACCAGATCCTGCGTCGTATCAATGATACGTTTTGGGATACGCGACCTCTTTGCCGGATCCGAATAGCTTGCAATCAGGCGGCTGAACCATCGGAGGCTTTCCTCATTCATATCAAGCCTTCGGGAAAGCTCTGCAATCATAAAAAGGCAAATAAATTCATCCACACCGCTTTTGGTCAAATCCTCTTTTTGGTAAGCGTAGGTATAATGCTCCAAGGCATGCTTTAAATATTTTCTCTCATTTTCGTTATCATTTTTGTAACGGTATAGCCATGCGATTCGCATGCATATTTTAGCCTGCTCGGAACGAAGCTCCTCCCTGACTACTAGGTTGAATAAAACAAGCTTAAATGCATTGAGAGCCTGGTCCGTATCCCTTTCTCCGGACATGTCCCTTGGTGTCCAACTGCTTTGAACACTTTTTCTGTTCTTCTCTTTGGCATATTTGTTAATCTCTGCAGAGAAGTTGGAAACATGCACGCCAAAACCGCAGTGAGAGCAAACGATACTTTCATAAAAAAGAGGATTTACTCCCTCATAGTAAGGACAAAAATCCGTATCCTGCTTAATTATTCTTGTAGATTTAGCTTTTACTTTTACAATTGCAAATTCTTTTTCGCAAATGGGACAATGGGTCTTTGATTCATAGATTGCACCGTTAGCCTGCATTTTATCACGCTTTCTGCTGTAAATGTATATTTACCCCACATCATTATATAGCTGCATTATTATATATCTGCACTACATATACCACTTCCCGCTGCTGAGAAAACAGGCTCGGCATTAAGATTTTGTTAACGACCGGGCAGTTTTATTAATTCCGTACCGTCCAAAGCGGCCTGAATGAGCGCCTCTTCCTCCAGAACCTTTTCAAAGGCAATAGTTTTTGCAAGAGATGGCCTGGTTACGGGATGCTTTGCGGTAAACAAGGTACAGCAATCCTCATAGGGCAGAATAGAGGTTTCAAAGGTATCAATCTTTCGAGCTTTTTCGATTACCTCGTTTTTATCCATGCCGACTAATGGCCGGTAGACGGGCAGAGTGCACACCGAATTGGTAACAAGCATGCTTTCCATCGTCTGGCTTGCAACCTGGCCGATGGCTTCGCCGGTAACAAGGGCCAACGAGCCCTCACGCAGGGCGATTTTTTCAGCTATACGCATCATGTAGCGTCGCATAATAATGGTTAAATAATCCGCAGGGCATTTTTCGTTGATCAGAAGCTGAATTTCCGTAAAGGGAACCACATAGAGATTTATTCCCATACACCAGCTTCCCAGGATTTCGGCAAGCTTGACCACCTTCTCCTTTGCCCTTTCGCTGGTATAGGGATGGCTGTGGAAATAAACCGCATCCAGGGTTACACCCCGCTTTGCCACCATCCAGCCTGCAACGGGGCTGTCAATGCCTCCTGATAATAGCAGGGTGGCCTTTCCTCCGGAACCGGTGGGCAAGCCCTTGGCCATTTGAATAATCTCCGAATAAATATGGGTGGCTTCTCTGACTTCCACATACAGGATAAAGTCAGGGTGATGAACATCCACTTTTAAAACGGGCAGCTTGTCTAAAAGATAGCTTCCAAGATCCGCGCAGAGCTGAGGGGAATTAAGGGGAAAGGTTTTATCTCCTCGTTTGGCTTCAACCTTGAAGGTGACAAAGCCCTTTCTGTCAATAAGCTCCTTCACATGGAGACAGGCGCCCTCTCTTATTTTATCGAGATCCGTTTCCACTGTGTCTACAAGGCTTACGGAGGCAATTCCAAAAATGCGGCTTAAGGCACCTAAGACCTCTTCCTGGTCGTAGGAAGGATCCTCGGATTCAATATAAATACGGCTCTGGGACTTGGATATTTTAACTTTTGCCAGGGGAGCAAGAGAGCTTCGGATATTTTGAATGAGCCTGGCCTCAAAGGTATGCTTGTTAAGCCCCTTTAAAAATATTTCCTCGTACCTTACCAATATCCTTTTATTCATCACCATTACTATCCTCTTCCATAATCATGATTTGGTATTGAAACAGCGGTGCAGGACCTACCGCCGGATTCGTATTTTATCCAGGACCGCTGCAACTGCGTTTCCGCAGGCAGAAGCCTCTTCTATGGTATTATCACCCGAAAAGCTGAAGCGAATGGCTCCCTGCTCCCATTCCTTCGGTACGCCTGCAGCTTTTATGACATGGCTGATGCCGTCATGCCTGGAATGACAGGCTGAACCGCTGGAAACATAAATGGCCTGGGCTTCCAGGCTGTGGAGCAGAATTTCCGCCTTTATTCCTTTAAAGGAAACATTAAGTATTCCGGGTGTACCCTCCTGAGGTGAATTCACTCTGTATTGCCCGGGCAATCTTTTTTCAAGCTCATCAAGAAGGGCAAGCCGTACCTTTTTCATCTGTTCCTCATCCCGGACACGACGTTCATGCTTTATGGAGGCTGACAGGGAAAAGGCTGCGATGCCTGGAACATTAACGGTTCCCGAGCGCTGGTTTCGTTCATGTCCTCCTCCCAGGAGTAAGGGTGCAAAGCGTGTGCCTTTCCTTGAATAAAGAAGGCCTACCCCCTTGGGACCATGAATTTTATGAGCACTGACGCTTATAAAATCAGCCTTAAGCGATTTAACGCTTATGGGGATTTTACCAAAGCTCTGAACTGCGTCCACATGATAAGCAATGGCCGGATTGTAGCGCTTAATCCTCTCTCCTGCCTCCACGATAGGCTCTATGGTACCAAACTCATTATTAACGTGCATGAGGTTAACCAGAACCGTATCCTTCCGAAGTCTGCTTTCCAAATCCGAGAGGCTTATTCTTCCTGTACTGTCAACTGTGAGCCATTCTACCTCCCAGCCCTGTGAAGCAAGGAGATTTAAGGATTCCAGGGAAGCCGGATGCTCTACCGGAGAAGAAAGGATATGTCTTCCTGCGCGCTTTGTAATTTCTGAGCTTCCTCTTAAAGCTGTATTGATGGATTCGGTTCCTCCGGAAGTAAATACAAGCTCCTCCGGAAGGGCTTTTATTAAGGAAGCCAGTTCCTTGCGGCTGCTTTCCAGAATTTTTTCCGCTGCAAGACCCAATCCGTGCATGGACGAAGAGTTGGCAAAGGCCTCCTCCATCAGTTTTGCCATTAAGGCAATGGTCTCGGGATAGGGCTTGGTTGTAGCACTATTGTCAAAATAGATCATTTTTCAGGCAAACCTCCGTGGGCAATGAAATCATACTTCCAGTAATCTGGCTTCTATCCTGCCGTTTCCTATTTCGAGGAGCGCATATGTACCATGATGGCCACCTCTGGGACTACTGGTGCTTCCAGGATTAAGGATAAGCCCGGCAGAGGTTTTAAGAAGCAGCGGAATATGGGTGTGCCCGTATAAAACTACGTCCAGGCCTTCCGCTTTTCCTCTGGCCTCCAGTCTTCCGGTACCGTTTTTCACATCATACCGGTGTCCGTGGGTTAAGAGAAGCTTTTTTCCCTCCACCTCCAAAAGGCGTTCCATGGGAGCTTCACTTAAAAAGAAATCACAATTGCCTGAAATTATAAAAAACTCATGTTCGGGAAACGCTTCCTTAAGCTGAAGAGCATCCCGTGAATAATCACCCAGATGGATAACCGAACGAATCCCCGGCCAGGAACGAAGGATCTCCTCTGCTTCCGTAAGCTCGCCGTGAGTATCGCTAAGGACTATAAACTGTTTCATAAGGGAAT
>JAFADM010000461.1 GCA_023424865.1 Bacillota bacterium
TCATGTGCCAGGAAGCATACTTAATTTGATTTCCTAAATCCCATCAAAATAATCAGACACATATTGCCGGTTTTTCTCATCCCAGGTTCCCTTAAGGACAACTTTTCCGCCGTCCATGAAGATGAAATAGTTGCAGCAGGCCGCCACCAATTCAGGATCGTGGGTTATAATAAACTGCGTTTTGCCCATATCCGCTAATTTGTGGATACTCCCTGCTACTTCCAGCATGTGGCGATAATCCAGGCCGCTGGTGGGTTCGTCAAATACCAGAATTTCCTTATGTGATGCAATGGCCCCCGCAATTGCCGTTCGTTGACGCTGGCCGCCTGACAGCGACATAGGATGGGCCTCCTTATAATTGAGAAGGTCAAGGCCTGACAAGATACCTTCCGCAAGGGCTTCCCGATTTTCCAATGTGGCAGCCATGCCCAAAAGCACTTCATCCCTAACGCTTTCGGAAAACAACTGGTGATTAACATCCTGCATCACCATATAGCACAAACGGATACGCTCCTTGTTGGTGTACGTCTTTCCCTTGTAATGAAGCAGCCCTTCCGACTTTTTTACTAATCCGCAAAGGCAGCGGGCAAAGGTCGTTTTCCCTGCGCCGTTGTTTCCCAAAACAGCAACCACGGCCCCCTTTGGAATTTCCAAATGAGGAATATTAATTATTTCCGTTTTCTTGAATAAGCATTGAAATCCATGGAACTCCAGGTTTTCTGCCCCTGCCTGTTCCAAGCTGCATGCTGGTGTAAAGGGGACAGGCGCGCGCAATCCCATAGCGTGAAGCTCTGCCGCGGATTTTTTCCAAAACGGTTCCGCCTTCAGGTCCTGTGCTATTCGCCCTCCTTGAAAGAACAATACACGGTCAATAATACCGCGCAGCCATGAAAGGCGGTGCTCTGCAATAACGACAGTTTTCCCCTGAGCTTTCCATGAAAGAAGAATCGCCTGCAAATCCTGTATCGTCCTTATATCAAGATTGGAGGAAGGTTCATCCAGAACAAATATCTCCGGCATCAGTGCGCCAACGGAAGAGCAGGCTATTTTCTGCTTTTCGCCGCCCGAAAGTGCAAACAGGCTTTTCCCCAGCAGGTTTTCTATATGGAGGGAGGCTACGGTGTTATCGAATCTGGCCAGCATGTCCGATTTTTCCATGCCAATGTTTTCACAGGCAAATACAATTTCCGTATCCGTTTGCAGTGTGTAAAACTGGGATTTTGGATTTTGAAAAACAGAACCCACATACGGAGCTAACTCGTATAATTCAACCTCTCCAATGTCTTTGCCTGCCACAAATACCGTCCCCTCCAATTTCCCTTCGTAGTATGAAGGGATAAGGCCATTGACAAGTCTGCCAAAGGTGGTTTTCCCGCTGCCGGATTCCCCGCATAGAAGTACGATTTGCCCCTGGGGGATTAGGGCGTGCAAATGAGTAACGACAGCGCCGTTTACAGCATTTTCATAAGTAAAAGAGACCTTTTCAAACCGAATCAATTTTTCACCGCCTTACAACTGCGTAGCTTACCAGCCCGTCACAACGGATAAAACAAATATTACAACGACCGCCAGACAAAAAACAAAAGCAACAACATCCTGCCAGTGGAAGCCGGTGGGGCACATGCTTGTGCGGCGCACCGGCGCATTTAAGCCCCTGGTTAATGCAGAGGCCGATAACTCGTTTCCGATGGAAACCAGCCCCGTCAAAAGCGGGACCATCCGGTACTCCAGCATCTCCACCGGATTGCGCCAGGAGCCCACCTCCCGAAGCCTCATAGCGTCGCGGATGGCGGCATACTCCTCGCGTATGGTAGGGAAGAAACGGAACATGACGGAAACCGGAACCGTAAATTTTTTAGAAATATGCAGGCCGTCCATAGCCGCAATAAACTCGCTTACCGTGGTGGTTAATATGAGGAAGCTGAACATGGACATACCCGGCAATATCTTTGTGAATATGGCAACAAAACCGGTAAAGAGGAGGTTGACCACCGGTGGGACATGCGGCATCAACAAAGGCGGAACTGTCATTGAGATGCTATACATTACCGCGTAGTAAAACGATAGGAGGGGCTTTTTTAATATAACAAAGGAAATAAGGGGGAACAGCGCCAAGCAGGGCAATACATAACGCATAATCCCCATGCTGCTGCCGGCAAATGTCACCGAAGATACCGTAAGACAAAGCAAAATTTTTGTTCGCGGATCCAAATACATCTGCCTTGCAGCGGGGCGCGTGTTTCGTAATACCGTTTCCATTAAACCAACCCACTTTTTATGAAATGCTTTTTAAGAACCGCTTTACCCAAAATACCGCCAAGCAGGCCGCCCAGGAAAGCAGAAAGGAAAATTACCGGCAGGTACCACCCGTTTTCATAATATCCCATCACCCTGTTTGTGAATTCGGCTCCGTAAGTGGCTGCCCTTTGCGCAATATAGTCACTGCTTGCAAAAAGCATCTGGAGAACGTTGGCATTTGCGCCGACGCTGATGACTGCGAAGGATAAAATGGCTTTGTTGACGCTTTGATACTTTCCGGAGCGCAGAATCAGCTCCCCAATCAGCCCGCAGACTGTTCCGAAAATCAAGGTATAAATTCCCACTCCGGCCAAAACAAGAAAAGCGCCATAAACAATGCAGGTGATGAGAAGCATGCTGAACTTTTTAATTTTGGTAAGGTAAAGCATCATGGGAATTCCCAGAACAAGCGAGCTGACAAACGGTATGAGTGTGCTCACAAGGGGGATTAGCCCGAGGGCAAAGGCCACAAGAAGATTAAGTACGAAATAGACTGCCGTGAAAATGCCGATAGTCATTAAATCTTTTCCGTCTAAACGGCTGGTGTTTTTTTGCTTTTTCATTTTGCAGATTACCTTTCTGAAAAGTGATTCCTTGTTTGTCAAACCGTTTTAACCGCCCATGTCATACTTTCGTTCTGCAACGAGTATAGCCGGTGGTATAACCCTTTTTGCCCCATAAGCTGATTATGCGTACCCTCTTCGGCCAACACCCCCTCTTTGAGCACAATGATTTTATCGCATCCCACAATAGACCTCAGTTTATGAGCAATGATAAGTACGGTTTTATTTTCAATCAGCCTTCCGATTGCTTCCTGAATCTTTGTTTCATTCTCAGGATCGATGGAGGCGGTGCTTTCGTCCAGAAGAATAACGGGCGCATCCTTTAAAAATGCGCGGGCAATGGACAGCCGCTGGCGTTCGCCGCCGGACAGGGTTTTACCATTCTCACCGATAACGGTATCGTACCTCTGCGGCAATCGTTCGATAAACTCGTCGCAGCGAGCCAGCTTTGCCGCGGCATAGACCTCTTCCTTTGTGGCATCCTCCCTGCCAATCCTGATATTGTTGAAAATGGTATCATTGAATAGAACCACATCCTGAAAAACAATGGAGTAATTTTTAAGCAAGGCTTCCGGCGAAACAGAATTAACATTTACGCCGCCCAGGGATACGCTTCCACGCTGCACATCCCAGAAGCGTGCTGCCAATTTGCACAGGGTGCTTTTGCCGCAGCCGGACGGTCCCACAAGGGCTGTAATTTCACCCTGCTTCGCAGTAAAAGTAACATCATGAATAACCTCCTCCTGGTTGTATCCGAAGCTGACGTGGTCAAAGGAAATATCGAACCGGGCCGGATCTGCATTTTCGTTCCCGCTTTGTTCCGGATAATCCAGCAGATCCCGGATTCTTTTTGCGCTGACCAGGGAATAAATCAATTCACCCAGCATTTCACACGCTCTTGTCAGGGGCTCGTAGATTCTGGCCGCAATGAATAAGAAAAGCAGAAGGGTTAGCATAGTAATCTGGCCCGAAATTAAGAGGGTGGAGCCAACTATAATGACAAATCCCAACCCAATGCGCATCACATTATAGGAAACCGAAATGGATAAACCTGCCAAAAGCTCATGGAGGACAAGGCCGGGAATGATTCGCTTAATTTTATTTGCCAGCCCCCTTTCATAGTCGCCCATTTTCTGTGAAGTCCTCAGAACCTTAATGTTTTCCAGGTATTCCTGCAAACCGTCGCTGATATTGAGTTTCTTTTGCTTGTTCCTCCTGTTTGCGCCTTCAGAAACTACCTTGGACAGCGCCATAGCAATTGCGGCGAGGGGTAAGCAGGCCGCCAGGCTCAGCGCCAGACGCCAGTCATAAATAAAAAGAAGCCCGATGGCTGTAAAGCCGGAAAGTAAGCCGCCGATAAGCTCTGTCATAACGGTGGCAAGTGTGTGGGCCGTTACCGCAACATCATCCATGATGACAGAGGTTAAATCGCTTAAATCCCGCTTGCCAAGATAGGAAAGGGGAAGCCGCCTTATTTTATCCGCCAGCGCCATACGCAGGCGCATATCCTCTTTTCCGGAGGTGAAATACTTTTTGCGATAGGTTAGTTTATAGGTCATAAAAATGACGATCAGAAGAACAAAAGCAACGCCCCAATATCCCCAGAGCGGAATCGTTCCCTGAGCGTAGCCAAAGTAGCGGCTTAGCATCTCATTTGTCACAAGAGCCAGCAAGACCACCGGCAGCAAGGCCCCAAGATTGAAAAGGGTCATGAAAAGGCCGGCCTTCAAAACAGACCTGTTCGCCCCGGAACTTAAGCGGTAAATATTCTTAAACATGGTGCTTCCCTCCAATACGCCATGAAATGCTGCTTTGATACTCTCCAAACATACGGGCGTAAACGCCGCCCGCTTTTAACAGCTCGGCATGTGTTCCTCTTTCAGTAATTTTTCCGTGCTCCAGCACGCAGATTTGATCGGCGTGTCTAATTGTCGATAGACGGTGGGCAATCATCAGCACCGTCTTTCCCCGAAGCAGCTCGTCCAGCGCTTTTTGGATCAAATGCTCGTTTTCCGCGTCGGCAAAAGCCGTCGCCTCGTCCAGCAGCACCACGGGAGCATCCTTCAAAATGGCGCGCGCAAGGGCGATACGCTGCATTTCTCCGCCGGAAAGATAGACGCCTTTTGTGCCGATTACCGTATCGGCGCCCTTGGGAAGCTTCTCTAAAATATCCCTGCATTGTGCTAAATGAAGCGCGCGCAGTATCTCCTCCCGTGAAGCCCCCGGTGTGTAAAAAGCCACGTTGTCCAGAATGGACATTTTAAAAAGGCTGGTATCCTGAAATACAATGCTGACCTGCTTCATCCATGTGTCATAATCCATGTCCCTGACATCCACACCGCCAATTTTGACGGCTCCCTCCTGAGCATCCCAAAACCTTGCAATAAGGTTGGCTACCGTGCTTTTTCCGCCGCCGGATTCGCCTGCCAGGGCAGTCATCGTTCCTTGCTTTATAGTGAGGGATACCTTGTCCAGGGCCTTTTCCGCTCCATCCTCATAGGCAAAGGATACCTGCTCCAGGGTAATAGCGTAGCTTGACGGTGTTTTTGGCTCCTTGGTCTGGGGCAGGGGCTTCGCGTTGAAAATCTTGTCAATGGCCTCCAGGGATGATTTTGCAACCATCAGGTTGGATGAACTTTTCATAATCCTGTTTAAAATGGTAACAACGGCGGGAATCAATACGGCAAAGAAAATAAAGCTCAGGATGAGACGCTCCGTATCACCGCCAGAATTAAAGAGAATAATTCCTCCCGGTATCAAAAAGAAGAAAATTCCGTTGATAACCGCATTGTAGGCGCTGTCACTGTTCTCCATGGACAGCGCGTATTTGATGACATAATCGCTGTATTCTTTTACTGCTTTTTTATAACGCTTGAAGGAACTGGCCGTCTGTCCGAAGGCCTTGACAACCGCGATTCCCCGCACATACTCTGTCGCGGCGTTACTGATATCTTCTGCCGATTTCTGGTATTGCTTTGCCAGGCCCTCGCTTGCACCTTTGAGCATAGACGCAAGAATTCCAAAGCCGATTAATATGGGGAGCAGGCAAATCAGGGAAAGACGCCAGTCATATGTAAACATGAACGCTAAGAATGCCACTGGGAGTACCGCCGACTGAACAAAATCCGGTATTTGATGGGCAATCAGGGTTTCCAGATTATCCGTGTTCTTTTCGATGATTTTCCTTTGCTTGCCGCTGGGATTGGTGGAATGGTATCCCAAAGGAAGCTTGCCGGTATGGTTGATTAGCTTTATCCGCAGCCTTGCCACGGTGTTATAGGCTGTAATATGGGAAAACAGCAGTGCCACTCCATATAACCCGAAGGCCATGGAAATTAAAAAAACAGCTTGCCATCCCAATTCCGCCAGTTGATCCGGATTTAATTTTGAAAAGTCCCCCCGTGACCCCGCGATTTCCTTTGCAACGCTGTAAACACAAACAAACGCGCTTAAATTTACTACGGCCGCCAGCGCAGCCATAAGAGCGGAAACCGCCATTGTTATTTTGAACTTGCCCATGTAACCGAACAAGCGGGAAAAGACACTTTTTTCTTTCATTGCACCACGTTCCCTCCTGAATTCTATTTTAGTTAGTTAGTTCTAACAAAACTCGTAAAAATAAATGCCTTGAGGGGCATTTGTTTTCTAATGAAGAATATCAGCTCATTCGAAGAATACCGGCCCATCCAATATTAAAGAAATACTGGAGTTGTTCCGCATAGATTCGGGCATCCTCACGTCTCATATTGTGAATAACCGGTTCAAAAAGTCCGTTTAGGTGGGAGGTGATAAGGATATGAATGATTTCAGGTGACACTTTTTTTCCCAGGATAACCGCTTCCCGATTCGTTTCTTTTATAAAGCGCAGGGTGGATGCCACAAGAATATCCGCTAATTCATGCAGGTAATTCTCATAGGAGGAACCCTTTGAAAACTCTATCAGCAGTTTAAATACATCAAAGTGTTCGTATACGAAATCGATAAAGTCCACATAATCCTTTGTCCGGGATTTAGGAGCAAACGCGGCAGCATTTTTTTCGTTATCCGGCAAATCATGAAAGTCGTCATTGACGCCATTGAGCAATTGCTTGAATTTATCTGCCACCGGAGAAACCAGTGCGCAAAATAGTTCATCTTTTCCGGAATACCTTTTATATAAGGCGCCGGAGGTTACTCCGGCATTTTTGCATATCCTGTTTGTAGAGGCTTTTTCGTAGCCGCAGGACAGGAATTCTTTTTTTGCGGATTCCAAAATGAGCGGGTCAATACGGGTATCAGGCTTTGACATAACACGGTCTTCCTTCTCTGATAGTACTACTACCGATAGTATGGCTATCAGTATATGCTCTTCCCTTTTAATTGTCAACACGATTTTATAACCGGCGCAAGTTTAAGGCTTTACCTTGCCGTTTTTCCGCCTGCAGCTGTATAAAAAAGGCGAAGAAATAAACTGGGCGGGGAGGGGATAAGCCGTAAGAGGTGAAAATAAGCCTCCGGGAGTGAAATGGACAAAAAAATAACCACGGGAAGCCATGCCTCTTAGGGTTATTGTAAGATAGCGGGGAAAATTTTATTATTAATTAAGAACTGCCCCCTTTATTTGTTTGAAATTGAAATTTAACCTCTTCGTATGAGGATTATTGCTTACGTTAAATATTTCTGAGTATGTCGTTTTTCCTTATCTCAACCATTTTTTTCACGCACCGCAAGGCCTCAATATCCGGATTTATAAATCTCAAAGTAGTGCGGCAGACGTTACTGAATTCCTTACCGAATATCATTTTGCAGCTTCCCCCCGGATTGTGGCAGCCGCCGCAATTTCCGCAGATGTCAACATTTTTCCAAACAATTTCTTTCGTATGCTCGTCCAGCGGGAAATTCCCGTACCAATTTGAATCACTGTCATCAGACCAGATAGTTAAGGGGGCAAATTTTTCTTCGGTGCCGGAGCCGTTAATCAAAATAAAACACACATATTCGTCCTTATACTTTATCATCCAATAAAGCTTGTCGTCCCAATAACCTTTGCCTCTTACAAACAGCATTTGGTTTGCACTTAAAAATGCAGCGAACTCCAATGCGTTTTTTTGCGTTTCCCCGGTGAGGACTTCATTGATAAATTTTTCAATTCCCGGTTCAGGCATTGTATTTCCTCCGCTGCTGAAATAATCGGATATTAAGACGGCTCCATAAAGTTGTAAAAGTCATGTTTGACTGTGTATTAATATAAAAATTAAATTTATAGTACCACTCGTAGCGCTTTTTTGTATATAAAAAAGACATAACTTCCTTTATACGAAAGCTATGTCTTTTTATTGGTGCGGTCGACCGGACTTGAACCGGTACGGTTGCCCATACGCCCCTCAAACGTACGTGTCTGCCATTCCACCACGACCGCAAAACCTTTGCTATTGCTGGTTGATGAGGTTTTCAACCGTTTCTG
>JAFADM010000416.1 GCA_023424865.1 Bacillota bacterium
CTGTTCCTTGTATCGTCCACCCTGCTCTTTGTATGCGCCGCTTACATCGGGCTTTTCATGAATAGGAGGAAGAAAAATGTTTAAAACGGAAAAGGATATGATTTTGGAGCTTCGTGAAAGAATGCGGGACGGTGAAGGACAGACAAAAATACTTCATATCTTCACGAAGGAAGAAATGAAGGGAAAATGCCGGCTTTTTGGTAAAATCGAGCTGGCCCCCGGTTCCTCCATTGGCACTCATCCCCATGACGAAGAGGAAGAGATTTACTATATTTTAAGCGGAAAAGGACAGGTCAGCGACAACGGCACTGTCAGGGATATTGGCCCCGGCGACGCTTTAATCACAGGCGGCGGCGAAAGCCACAATATTGCCTGCACCGGGGATGAGCCCCTGGTCTTTATGGCCGCGATAAATCTGTTTAAGTAAGCTTGCCTGGCGAGGAAACCTGCCTGGCTTCAAAACCCCATTCATACACAGGAACGCAGGGATAATACCTGCGTTCCTCTTTCATTGGGGCATTAAAATGAGGTTACGGTATCTATCCCAAGATAATTGGGTAAATCCCTGATATTTGAGATGATATCCACATCCACCAGCTCTTCCACTCCAACAAAGCCGTAAGGATTAATAATAACCGGCTTTATCCCTACCTGCCTTGCGCCTACTGCATCGTCGTAATAATTATCCCCCACATAGAGGCATTGCTCCGGCGGAATGCCCTTTTTTGAGAGAGCCAGCTCAAAAATACGCCGGTCAGGCTTTTCAAGGCCCACCTCACTGGATATGAAAACCGCATCCAGCTCCTTATCCAGCCCATTCTCCCCCAGTACCTTCCTTGCCGAATCGTCCCAGTTGGATATAAGACCTGTGCCAATGCTTTTCCGTTTAAGCAGCGCCAGCACTTCCAGGGCTGATTCATAGGCAAACCAGTGCCGTTCTCCTGCTGTCCGCATATTATAGGCCTCCAGAAGCTCCCCTTCCCCTATGCCGCAGTTCAGGATTTCCGCCAGCTTCCTATAATACCTTTCCAGGTATTCTGAGCCAGGCCGGCAAAGAAGGCCCCGATGCTCCCTCATAAAGTACTTATCCGCCAGATGGTAGGCCAGCTTCACTATTTCCGCATCAACGGGATAACCCAGCTTATCCAAAAGGGATTTCATACCTGCCTCCCTTTTTGTATAAACCAGAGTGTAGCCCAAATCGAACCATATGTATCGCAGTTCGCCCATGTTCCTTCCTTTCAAACTCAAAAAAGTTATTTACTTGCAAATGCGGACAAATGTCCGTCCGCCACACGCCATACATCCTGGAACAGGGTATTTGTCACAGCGTGGGTATTGATTGCATGCTCAAAGGCAAAGCCGTTTCTCCGAAGGATCTCCGTCGTTCGTTCATGAAGCTCCAGATTCCATTCCGGAGAGGGACACCGGTGCCCCTCGTATGCTGTGCCGGGGGTTGGCTGGAATATAGCGGGAAAGGAAACCACGCCTGCCGAGGCAAGGTATTCCACACCCTCCAGCGTTTTTTTCATAGGCTCAATCCCCGTTACAAAATTTGTGCATACATGGCCGTGTCCAAAAACCCGGGCACCGTATTCAAGCGCCTCAACCCAGCGTTCCCAGCCTGTAAGGCGATCTTTTCCCGGGCATACGGTTTTAAAAATGTTTTTATCCCAAATTTCCAGGTTCATGGCAAGGTCGGTAAAGCCCGCCTCCTTCAACCTGTCGATTTGATTAAAATCCGCAGGAGCTGCAATACAGACGGAGGAGAGCAAATCCCTGCGGCCAAACAAATTAAAAATCGCTTCCAGATCCTCTATGTAAAAATCAATTTCCTTGCGGCCTCCCAGTACTCCGCCATTGAAGTTTACCCGCCAGGCTGCCCCCTCATCGTAGGCCGCTTTAACCGTTTCTGCGATGTGGTTGGGAGACTTCTTTCGGATATGACTCCCTTTTCTGGAGTAAAAATTACAAAAGAGACAGCCATCCCCTCTTGCCTGGAAGCTGCAGCCGGGAGCAGAGCCAGTGGCGGCGCAGCCTCGGCTGACAAGGGTTACAATGCCCCGCATGGGGGTGCCGTCAGAGGTCTGCCCGCTGTAGAAAAGGGGGCGTTTTTCAAAGGTTACGTCATCATATAGCAGGTGGCCGTTTTTGGCAAGGAGGTATTTTCCGCCGGAAAACTCCAGGGAGTAAGGAGATTCCGCCGATGGCGCCACCATGGGAACATTAAGTCCGTTAGAAAGGTTAAGGCAAGCGGGTCTGAGGCGGCCCCCGGAATCCACTCCTCCCTCCTTGACGGTGATACCGGCACCAATTTTCTCCAGGAGATCCGTTTCGATATTAACGCCATAAATTTGTATACCGGCCTTTTCAAGCAGCTGGGAATAGGCCTTTTCATTCAGCAGCAGCGACAAGTTGCTCATCCTTTCTTTTATGCACGGCGCCCATTCACCCTGCTTTACGGATATTTTCAGGTTTGTAGTATATCTTCACATTTTCCACACGATGAACATGCAATTCGCCATGCTTCAAAAAGAGGTAATCGGCATTTTCAACCGGATCCCGGGAACCGTTCAAAATATTTTGGGCGGCAGTCTGCAAATGCCGGACCAGACTAAGCTCAAAGGACTTGGAAATGTGGGCGGCATAGATCTGGCGGGCGTTCCGGGCATGGTCTTCAAAATGACGCAGTGTTTCATAAAAACTTTCCACCGTATTAAAATACCTGTCCCCGTCAAACCAGTGAATATCTGCAATACCATCTCCGGTAAAGGCGAACCGTCCCTTTTGATCCACATAAGCCAGAGAGCCCTGTGTGTGGCCCGGAATAGCCACCGCCTCCAAAACCACTTCGCCCAAATCAAAGGCATCCCCATCATGGACAGGCTTGTAGCTCACCTCCGCGGCCGGGACAAAGCTTTCTACAAGGGTTTTTACAAGCTCGGGATTATTACCGGCAAAGCCTTCTATGAGACGTTTTTTGTCCTCATTGGCGTTTTTTCGCTCCTCCAGGGTTCCTACATTTTCTAAGGGGCTTAAATAATTCTCCTCAAACAGGGGATCCCCGCCGATGTGATCCGGATGGCCGTGGGTGTGAAGCACTAAAACAGGCAGGGAGGTAATGGCCTCCACCACCTGCCGGATATTGCCGATACCAAGCCCGGAATC
>JAFADM010000476.1 GCA_023424865.1 Bacillota bacterium
GGTAAACGGCAAAACCTATGCCTTTGTAGGCCTTGAGCGCATCGGCGGTGTTATGGCCTTTGATGTTACCAATCCCGGCGATGTTCTTTACAAGGACTATCTCAACACACGGGATTTCAGCTCTAAAATAGCCGGAGATGTTGCCCCTGAAGGCATTACCTTCATTGACGCCTCCGACAGCCCCAACAGCTATCCCATGCTGGCAGCAGCCTATGAGGTAAGCGGAACTGTTTCGCTTATTAAGGTGAACGAGGGCTACACCCCTACGATTAACATCTTCCACACCAACGACGTCCATGGCTCCTTTGTTTCCTCAGCCACGGTAATCGGCGCCGATAAGGCAGCCGCAGTAAAGCAGAGTGTTGCGGGAGCCCTTCTGGTGGATGCGGGCGACGCTACCCAGGGCAGCTCCTTTGCCTCTCTTTCCCAGGGAGCCAGTGTCATATCTCTAATGAATGCAGCCGGCTACAATGCCATGGCCGCGGGAAACCATGAATTCGATTATGGTCAGGACATACTTCTTAGAAATGCGAATGCCGCCTATTTCCCCATTCTTTCGGCCAATACCGTAAAAGACGGAAAACCCTTTTTGGAAGGCACAACCTATCAAGACGGCACCTTAATTAACAACGGAGCCCGGTTTATTCAAACGGTAAACGGCATTAAGGTGGGCTTCTTCGGCATCACCACACCTGAAACCGCAACCAAATCCAATCCTGCGGGACTTACAGGCATTAACTTCGCAGACCCTGCCGAAACCTCCAGGGCTCAGATTGCGGCCCTTAAGGATGAGGGTGCCCAGGTTATTATCGGGCTTATGCACCTTGGCGTGGATGCTTCCACCCAGGACGGCTGGAAGAGCATCGACGTTGCCAGGGCCCTTGAGGGAGAAGGCGTCGATGCCATTATTGACGGGCACAGCCATTCCCTCTATCCCGCCAAAGCCACCGGCGGTATCCTCATCCAGCAAACAGAAACTGCAGGTAAATATATCGGCAGGATTAAAATAACCCTTTCCGAGGACAAAGCCCGGGTGGAAACCGTTTCAGGCAAGCTGCTTTCAGCTGCTTTTGTAACGAGGAACTACACCCCTGATGCTGCGGTAACCGGGCTTGCCAATGAAATTACAGAAGCCAATAAGGAGCTTTTAGCGCCTGTTGTGGGTAAAACCCTTACCACACTCTGGGGCGGCACCATAAACAGTGTAAATGAAGCCCGCCTTTATGAGACCAATCTGGGCTCTCTTGTAGCCGATTCCATGGCCTGGCAGGCATCTCTCCAGCTTCAGGGCACCGATTCGGAAAACCTCCCTGTTGTAGCTCTCCAAAACGGCGGCGGCGTCCGGGCAACCATTAAGGCCGGCGACATAACCCGCGGCGATTCCATTAATGTACTCCCCTTCGGCAATATCCTTTCCTTTAAGGAAATCACTCCCGATATCCTTTACGAAGCCCTTGAAAACGGTGTCAGCCGGGTTACCGCCCAGGATCCCCAAAGCGGTAAAATAACCGGTATTGACGGCCGCTTCCCCCAGATTTCGGGTATGCGGTTTGAATACAATCCCGCTCTTCCTTCCGGCTCCAGAGTTACGGCCATCTATCTGGACGGAAGCACAACGCCGCTTTCAAGAACCGATTCCACAACGCCTGTCGTCCTTGCCTCCAATGATTTTGAAATTGCAGGCGGAGACGGCTATACCATGCTTAAAAATCTCAAGCATCTGGGCGAAGGCGGATCACTGGACATTGTTTTTGCCGATTATCTCAGCAAGCTCACCTCGGAAAACGGCGGCGAGTTTTATCAGGCTCCTTCAACCGGCAGAATCAAGACTGTAGGCGTATACACCCCCAAAGCCTATGATGCGGCCATTCCAGTTAAGGACGCCAATCAGGTTCTTGTCACCGGCACTACCGTCACCTACAGGGTGGATAACGGAACAGCTGTCACCACTGCCCCCGACGCCTTTGGTCTTTTAAATCTGGCAGGACTTTCCGACGGCCCTCACGGTGTTATCATCGAGGGCTTCGGAGAGCATCTGGTAAATAATTACAGCGGCGTCTATTATAAAGGGCCTTCTTCCGTCCCGGACACAGACGACGACGATGAAGAGGAAGAACCCGGCACCCCCAGCACACCCTCTACCTCCTCCGGCACTTCAGCCAATACAGGCGTAACCACTCGTACCGGATCCGACGGGTCCCTCATCGCCTCCATTAAGGTCACAGCCACAGAAAAAAGCGGTTCGGCGGAAGTAGTGCTTACCAGTACTCAAATTGCGTCGGCACTGGCTTCTTTAAAGGCAGGCACTTCCGGTTCACGGAGCTTTGTGGAAATACAGGTTCCCGTTACTTCAGCCACAAGCCTTAAGGCCACGCTTCCGGCCGGAGCATTAAAAAACCTCTCCAAGGGCGGAATCCAGGGCATAATCTTCAATACCTCCCTGGCTTCAATCAGCTTCGACGGAAATGCGCTAAAGAGTCTTGCGGAAAAGACTTCCGCACAAACCCTTACACTTTCCGCCGCCTTACTCCAAAAGAGTACCGACGCAAACGTTACCCGGCTCCTCCAGGCAGGCTACCCTGTTTACAGTTTTGAGCTTACCACCTCCGGTGCCGGTATCACAGCCTTCGGAGAAGGATCCGCAACCCTATCCCTTCCCTACCTCGCTTCCGATGTGCAGCAAAACGGCAGCCCTACCGTATTTTATATTGACGGCTCAGGCCGCCTTGTAAGACAGACAGGTGTTTATAATACGGCTTTGGGTTCTGTGACCTTTACCACGGACCATTTCTCCCTCTACGCCATTAAGGGTGCCCATTCCGTCCTTTCCTTCGGGGATGTAAGCGAGAGCAGCTGGAACTATGACGGCATCTATTACCTTACGGACAACGGCTTGATTTCCGGCACAGGCAATGGCCTCTATAAACCTAACGCCACCATCACCCGGGCCGAATTCACCGCCATACTTCACAGGCTCTCAGGACAGGGCGCAACCGGCACCGCCAATCCCTTTAAGGATGTATCCGCTAACAGCTGGTATGCCTCCTCCGTGGCCTGGGCTTATGAAAAAGGCATCGTGTCGGGCAGTAACGGCAGCTTTAACCCCAATCTTCCCATCACCCGGCAGGATATGGCTATTTTAATCCATCGTTTTGCAAAAACAGCAGGACTTGCCCTCAACTCGAATCAGGACATCACTGTCTTCGTCGATGACGCACAGATTTCTTCTTACGCAAGGGATGCGGTATACGCGGTTCAGTCCGCAGGCATCTTAAGCGGCAACGATAAAAACAACTACGCACCTTTGGACAATGCTACCCGAGGGGAAGCGGCCTCCATCCTTACGAGGCTTTTAAAGGTCCTTCCCAAATAAGCTATATAAGCCCAAACTCCTTTATTTTCTGGCGCTCCGGTATCTTACGGGGCGCCTTTTTTATCTTTAACTCGGAATTTAGCTTCATTGAACGGGAGGATTAAATTTATACTCCATAGCGCCTTTAGCTTTCATATACCAATTCCAAGGTATTTAAGGATAATTAGGCTTTGCCGCAAAGAGATGCTATAATAAAAAATAAGCAAACCCGGGAGCCTTACTGCAAGAAGCCCGGTAAAGACTGTGGGAAAACGTGCCGTGGCCTTTGGACGGCAAAGGTGAACCTTTGATGGATAAGATCAGAAAGTACATTCATGGTGCTTGTATAACTCTTGTAATCACAAGCTTTGCATTGCTTCTGTATAATAACTACACCCATACCTGGCTCTGGCTTTTTTTGCTTGCAGCCTTTGCCTTATTAATCCTTATAGATGAGTTTGTTCTTCCTGAAAATCATTGGACTGCTATTCCGGTTTCTCTTATTCAATGCGCCGATGTTCTTTTCTTAGCCTGGATCTCAGAGGGTTATGGCAGCCTGCTGCTTCTTTTTATCATCCAGGCAGCCCTTTTCCGCCGTTATGGCAAAAACAGCGCTTTTTTTTCTATTTTTATGCTGTTTCTTTTATGTATCCCCATCCTTATTCTATCCCCCATCCCAAGGCTCCAGACACCTTCCCTCTTCTTCATTCTGCCCCCATCCCTGATTATGTTTCATTTCATGCTTCTTTCCTCCCATGAGGGAGAGAAAATACACAGGGAGAGCTTAAGAAGGATTACCGATCTTGAAATGCACAAGAAAAATTTAAGAGATTTGAACCTTCAAATGGAACAGTGGAGCCGGGATCAGGAGAAGCTGACCATACTTGGGGAACGCAGCCGAATGTCAAAGGAAATCCATGATACGCTTGGGCATACCCTTACAGCCCTTTCCGTTCAGCTTGGTGCCGCGGAGATGCTTATGGAACGCTCCCCCCAAGAAGCTCTTTCCAAAATAACCAATGCCAGAGGGCTGGCCCGTGAAGGTCTTGACAATGTCCGCAACACCCTCTCCCTTATGGACGAGGAGCTTTTGCAGTTTGAAGACGGTTTGATGGATATCGTTAAAAAGGCCCAGGCTTCTATGGGACTTAGAATATTGCCTCAAATTGAAGCCAGGGGCAAGCTGCCCCTGAAGGTACAGACCTTGCTTCTGTCCGCACTTAAGGAAGGCATCACCAACGGAGTGCGCCATGGCGGGGCATCGGCCTTTGTTTTTCGCCTTTTAAGCTCGGAGGGCCGGATACTTTTCTATCTGGAGGACAACGGCACCGGAAGTGAAAAAATAATAAGGGGTTATGGCCTGACCTTCATGGAAAAGCAGGCGGAGGAATGCGGAGGGAAGCTGGAGGCATACACCATGAAGGAGGCCGGCTTTGTCCTTAAGCTCCAAATTCCCTTGACGGAGGATGTATCATGATTAAAATACTTATTGCGGATGACCAGCGTCTGATGTGTGACGGCCTTAAGTCCATGCTGGAGCTGCAGTCCGATTTTTCCGTTGTTGGAACCGCATGCAATGGAGAAGAAGCGCTTGCCCTTGCACAGGAGCTTAAGCCGGATCTGGTTCTGCTGGATATACGAATGCCCCGGATGGATGGTGTCGAGACCGTCCTCCGGTTGAAAAAGAACTGCCCGGACTTAAAGACAGTTATGCTCACCACCTTTAACGACGAAGATTACATCATGGACGCCATGGCAAACGGAGCCGACGGCTACCTCCTTAAGGATATGGAGGCAGGAGAGCTCATCCAGGCCGTGTACCAGACACTCAAGGGGCAGATTGTCATGCCCGCTGCGGTGGCGGATAATCTTAAAAAGGGCCTTATGCGGATAAAGGGGCGCAAGCAGGCCCAGGAGGGCTTAAAGGCCGGAAATTTCACCCCCCGGGAAATTGAAATCACCCAAATGCTCGCCGATGGCTTCAACAATTCACAAATAGCCACAGCCCTTTATCTGTCGGAAGGCACCGTGAGAAATTATGTCAGCGGCATTTACGAGAAGCTGGGGACTACGGACCGGGTGAGAGCCGTTGTCCTTCTGAAAGAAAGGGGACTATGACAGTCCTGTCATAAAAAGCATGCTGAAAGACATGACACCGTACACTACCGCGAAGGTAGTGTTTTTTTTTATGCTTTAAATGCAGGATACCTTCCGAATAGGGGCTTATCCAATTAAAAGACTGTGCTATAAGGTTAATATAAAAAGGAATGAAAGGGGTTTACTATGTTATTTTTACTGAATGTCAAAAAATTTATTGGGATCTTAATTATTCTGTGCCTCATTGCCGGTGCTTTTACCGGCTGCGGCAAGGAAAAAGCAGAGGCTGCCGGCACATTGGAGCCCTATCTGAACCATATCAGGGACGGGGAGTACGATAAGGCCTATGAGCTTTTATCAGACTTTGACAAGGGCAATATCACCAGAGATACTTTTGTAAAGTGGCGGGAGCTGGTAGCCCAAATCATACAAATCGAGAGTTTTTCCATAGACAGCAAGGTGGATACCTTTAAAAACTACAAATACATGGGTGCTGAGCTGGGGATGGCCTATGGGCTTAAGGTAAACAGGAAGCAGAAAGCCCTTTTGCCGGATATTCCCCTGGGGACATACGATGAAACCGACTTTCGGATCATGGTGTCCACTAAGGACGGCAACAGCAGGGTATTGCTGCTGTTGACAAATCTGGACGAAACGGTTGCCGCCTATGAAGCGCACCTTGAAAAACAGGACTGATTGCGGAGGGAACCCCTTGAAAATCATTGCCCGTTACCTGTTTACATCCATACTGCAAAAGCCGTTTCGGCTTCTTCTCATACTTATGACCCTTTGCCTGTCCGGGGCTTCCATTCTGGCGTCGGTTTCCCTTTCGGATACCATGATCAAAACAACAGAAAACACCTGGCGCTATGAATACGGGTTTTCAGATATTGTTATTACCTCCGATATCTCTTCAAAAAGTCGCTATTTTAACCCTTACAAAGCCGACAGCCTGAATAATTTCTTCACCTATACGGTTAAAAAAATGTCAGCAGGAGCAAAATTGGGCAAGGAACGGGTGACTCTCCACGGTTATACCCTGGAAACACTGAGGGAAATGATTTACCTTCCCTTTGTCCGTGAGCAGAATGTCAATCCCTTTGAAGGCAATAAAATTATTATCAGTGCCCGATTTGCCGAAGAAAAGGGAGTAGATGTGGGAGACATACTCACAGCCGAGATCAACCGCAACCGCCATTCCTTCGTCATCTGCGCCATAAGCTCCGCAAATGGCCCCTTTGCCTATGAAAACGGCGGCTTCGGGGCCATTATCCCTTTTGAAAAAATGCAGGCGGCTCTGGGACAGCTGGGTAAGGCCGATACCCTTTACATAGGCCTCAAAGACAAGGGCGCAAAAAGCCGGATTTTATTAAAGCTTTCAACAATCTACACCGGCTTTAAGGTCAGCGAAACTTACTCCATGGATCATGTGCGTCTTCAAACCAACCGAAGCTCTGTGCCCTTCCTTTTTATGTCCGTCCTTCTCTGCCTTCTGGCCGTTTACGTTGTCTATGTCATCTTTCAGAATATCGTCCTTGAACGAATGCCCCAAATGGGAATTTACCGGGCGATCGGAGCAGGCAAAGGCCAGACACGGGCGGTTGTGCTTTTGGAGAGCGTGGCCTACGGCACCCTGGGGGGAGGTTTAAGCATTGGCGCAGGTATGTCGTTACTGGCCGTTATTGCAAGGCATCTTTACCGGCAGGAGGCCGATGGAACCGTAGCTCTATCCGTTTCTGCCGATAATATAGCCCTGACGCTTCTGGCCACAGCGGGAATGAGCGCCGGGGGAGCTTTACTGTCACTTATGCAATACCGGGGGGCTTCCATAAGCGAGCTTATACGTAAAAGCCCGGTGGTCCGAAAGAAGGCCGGCTCCAGAGGGTTCATTCTGACAGGCTTTCTTTTTTCCGCATCCCTGGCGGTTTTATTCCTGTGGCGCTCGGTTGACGGACTTGCCGTGTATATGGTATTAATCCTAATTATCATGGCTTCCGGCATTATTGCCGCCCCCCATGCTCAACAGCGATTCTGCGGCCTTTTAAAACGTGTGCTTAAAAACAAGGGCGGCTTTATTCAAATGGTATCCCTGACCATACAGAACCAGCGGGGCTTTCTCATTGCCTCAACCATTCTGTCGGTAATTGTTGCGACTACCCTTATTATCAATACCATTACCTTCAGCAATGACGAAGGGGCCAGACGCTACTTCCAAAGATTTCATTACCAATTGGAGTTTGCCACCGGCAATCTGGCTCCTTCCCGGCTCAATCTCATAAGCCAGCTTCCCGGTGTCCTGGACCTATGCCCCAATTACTATTCAGGAAGCATGGAGGTGAAGGGTCAAAGCCTTTCCATTTATCGGGTGCATGGCGTTGATACCGGGGCTATTTCCGATTTTATGGCATTTACTTTTAAAAGTAAGCACGACGATCCTATCAGCGCTCTTGACGAAGGCAGGAATATTTTACTTACAGGGGCTCTGGGGGATATTTACAATGTAGAGGAAGGCGATAGCCTTATTCTGAAATTCTTTGATTTTAACGGTACCTACAAGGAAGTTCCTTACACCATAATCGGCTTTTTTGACGATGATTATACAAAAATTGGAAGGTACGCCCTCATTTCCCTCACCCAATTCAAGGAGGATTTTAAAGCAAAGCAATACTCCTCCGTCTATATAAAATCCGAGGATACTCAGGCCACCGTCAACGCTTTAGCCGATGCTTACAGGCATGTCAATTATCAGATGGAGACCGTCCGTGAAGCGGAATTGATGTCAAGGGAGGAAACCCGGCTTATCCTCTCCTCCATGAAGCTTATTTCCTACCTGTCCGTAATTACAGGAATCCTGGGTATGTTTTTTATTATGATGCTTTCCTTTAAAAGCCGTGTAAAGGAGCTGTCCATCTATGGCGCCATGGGCTTTTCCAGGTATGAGACAGGACGGATGATTCTTCTGGAAATGCTGTTGTCAGGCTTTTTGGGCCTTTCAGGAGGAATTCTCCTGGGCATGGTAATAAGCTTTGCAGCACTTCCCAGGCTCATTGATTCCCTGCAAATTGCTATGGCCCTCTTTTTCAGCCCCAATATACTTCTCCGCGCCGCCCTTCTTGGAACGGGCATCAGCGTGCTTTCCGGCATTGGCGGCCATGCCCTGCTCAGGAGCACCGCACTGTTGGGAGGTCTTCGAAGTGAGTGAATATGCCATCCTGGCAAAGGACATTACCAAACGCTATGTAAACGGCGAGGCAGGTACGGAGGTATTAAAGGGTGTCAGCGTCCAGATATCGCCGGGAGAGTTTTGTGCTATTATGGGACAATCCGGTTCGGGAAAAAGCACCCTCCTGCATATCCTGGGCACACTGGATGAGCCTACCGGCGGAACTCTGGAAATTATGGGCCGGAAGACGGAGGCGCTCCCGGACAGGCAGAAGGCCCTCCTGAGGCGAAAGACCATCGGCTTTATTTTTCAGTCCTTCTATCTGATTCCGGGCATTTCGATTTATGAAAATGTGATGATGCCCAATCTCATGGATCGCAGGAAGGTGGATCACGCTTACCTACAATACCTTTTGGAGACAGTGGGGCTGATGCACAGAAAGGCTCATCTTCCTTCCCAGCTATCAGGGGGTGAGCAGCAGCGGGGGGCTATTGCCCGTGCACTGGCAAACCGCCCTCCGCTTCTTCTGGCCGATGAACCCACGGGCAACCTGGACTCAAAAAATTCTCTGCAAATCATAGAGCTGCTGCATAAAATCAATTGCGATAACAAGGTCACCATTGTAATGGTTACCCACTCGGCGGAGCTGGCTTCGGAATGCGGCAGGATAATCACGGTAAAGGATGGGAGAATCGCATGACAAAAAAGAAGCTCTTGAATAAAAAGACCTGGATCCTTTTCATGGCGCTTTTCATGGCAGGGTCCCCTGCCTTTTCGGGCTGCAGCAAGGAAGCAGAGGAAGCCCCTTTACCAACACCTGTCGAAGACGAGCGGATTACCTTATTTGGAACTGTTGCATGGCAGGAAAGCTCTGAGGTCTCCCTTCCCTTTGACATAAAAATCAATTCGATTTCTGTTCGAAGCGGCCAGCCCGTGAGTAAGGGGGATATCCTCTTCAGCGTGGACGTTGAGGCGCTTGCAGGGGAGAGCTCCTCAACGGAAGAAGCCCTTGCCATTCTTGAACTGAAAAAAAGCAGCTATGAAAGAGAGCTGGAGGCCGAGTCCGCTTCTCTGGACGGCTATTTGGAGGAAGCACGGCAAAACCGCTCCCGCTTAATTATCGCGGCACCCCACGAGGGAAGAGTGCTTGATGTACAAGTTAAAGAAGGGGACAAGATTACCAAGGGGCAGAAGCTCAGTCGTTTTGTGGACGACAGGCGTATGCTTCTTAGAGTAAATTTCATTCAGGGTTATGAGGATGCCGTAAAGCCGGGCATGGCTGCACAAGTATCCTTTCCGGACAATATGGATCAGGTGCCGGCCACGGTGGAAAAAGTGGAAAGGGCCGGAGGTAAGTCTCCCCAAGGGGTGCCTTTATTGGAGGCCGTGCTAGTAATGGAGAACCCCGGAGCTCTAACAGAGGGTATGACAGCTTACGGTGCTGTTCTTTCCGATAAGCTGGGAACCCTCACGCCTATTGAGGCAGGCACTCTTGCCTATTACCGGGATACGCCGATTAACGCCCTAACCGACGGCATGGCAGAAGCTCTTCTCATGAAAGAAGGGTATGCCTTTAAAGAAGGAGAGACACTTTTAAAGCTTACTAAAGAGGTTCAGGAGGCGGGGGCGGAAAAGGCCTACACTCTAAGCGCCGGAGCCCGGATAGACGCCAAAACGGCTCTCGTCAGGGAAACGGAAAATCAGATTTTGCAGTTAAGGGAAAAACTTGATATTATGAAAAGAGTCATAAAGGGTGAGCTTTACAGTCACTTAAGGATGGATGAAACGGGTACAGTCCGGGCGGCAGAGGACGGTTTTCTTGCCGATAAAGTTATGGAAGCGGGAAAGGAACGCATTAAGGCCAATGAACCGCTTTTAGTCCTGGCCTCCCTGAATTCCCTGGAAGCTGTATGCTATGCCGAGGAACAACTTGCAAGGCATATCCGGCCAGGGGATAAGGCTCAGGTCTCCCTTTACTCCGACACTACAGCCATAGCCTTGGGACAGGTGGCCTATGTCTCCCAGAAAGCCGTGGTTCAAAATGGAGAGACCATGATTGAAGTTGTGATAGAGTACGAGGATGAGGGCAGAAAGCTTCTCCCCGGCTATAATATCGTGGCCAAAATAACGCCTGCCAAAAATTAGACCAAGGGAGTAGGATAAGAATGAAGCTTCTGTCCAATTTAAGGTATTTCAGCCATAACAAATCCAGGCTCCTTCTTCTGGTTGTCCCCTTATTTCTGAGTGTGGTTTTACTTTATACCGTTCATATGATCATTACTTCCTATTCTGAACTGCAATACAACGCCTTTTTAGAGACCCGCAAGGCTTATACCAGTATTCAATCCAGAAGCAGCCTCATTACCGGCGATCTCCTTCAGGCGCTTAAACTACATGAGAATACGGACAAAATTATCCCCTGCATACTAAGCTATACGGAAATAGACGGTGTTATCTCAACCGTAGGCATTCGCATTTATGCCCTTAATGAAGGGGATTTGGAGGAGCTTGTCCGGAGCATGGAGCTCACCCTGTCCTCGGGAAGGCTCCCACGGCCGGGAACCCGGGAAATCGCCCTTCACGAAACCGTCCTTAAGAATAAGAGGCTGGCCATAGGGGATACCATAGGCAATGAGGTGACCTCGGAGGAAAAGCTTACCGGTTCCTTTGAAATTGTAGGTGCTTTAAGAGGAAAGGCTATCGCAGGCTTCTCCTCTCTGGAAACCTGGAGGGCTCAAACGGGCGTTGAAAATCCGCTGAAATACGGTATGCTCATTTATCCCAAAAAAGGTATGCTGGAAGCACTCAACCGTTACATCAATTATCTGCCCCTGAACGGATATGATATCAGCAGCTACAGCCTCAACTCCAGTTCCATTGAGAAGTCCTTTGAGAGTATCCGCATTATTCTGACAATTATTTATACCGCTGTTCTCATGATTGTTTCCCTGTGTCTCGGATTCCTTACCTATCTTTTTTATAACGGGAGGCTGAGAGAGTTTGCCATGATGTACATTATGGGTTATTCCAAGCAAAGCCTTTTGCTTCGCAGCCTTCTTGAAATTCTGGTAATTAATTCGAGTACGGTTATAATGGGTATCTTTTTTTCTGTTTTAACCGGTAAGGTTTTAAACTTAATTTATTTTGCAGGCCGGGGTACACCCCTTCTCCTTTTCAGCTCCGAAACACTGGTGCTGTCTCTCTGCGCGCCCATGCTTTGTGTCGTCGCCCAGCTCGTAGCCGTCCTCCTGCCCTTATACCGCGGGAATATGCTGGAGGTTATCGAGCAGGAGAATGGAGGTCTCACTTGATTATTGAAGCACGGGAATTAACCCTTCTCTTTGACGGGGAAAAGGATTCCATAACTGTTGCCGTGGACAATTTGGACCTCACGGTGGGCAACAGAGAAAGTATTGGCATTATGGGTCCTTCGGGAAGTGGAAAAAGCTCTCTTCTCTATCTGCTTTCCGGCCTTAAAAAGCCCACCTCAGGTTCTGTCTACTATGATAACCAGGATCTTTCCCTACTTGGAGAAAATGAAAAAAACAGTATCCGGCGGGAAAGGATCGGCTTTATCTTTCAAAGGCATTACCTCATATCTCATTTGACTCTATTAGAAAATATCCTGCTCCCCCTTCAAACCGTTTCCAATGAAGCTCTCCCCTATGCCCTTGAGCTTATGGAAGCCCTTGGCATAGGGAAATACCGGGATAAAAAGCCCCATCAGCTCTCAGTGGGTGAAAGGCAGAAGGCAGCCGTGCTGCGGGCAATGGTATCCAAACCGGAAATACTTTTTGCCGATGAACCCACCGCCGCTTTGGATATGGATTCGGCCATGGCTGTCATGGATTTGCTTGAGAGCATAAAGCCCCGAACCAGCCTGGTTGTGGTTACCCATGATTTTAAAATACTGAAAAATGCGGACCGAATCTTCAATCTCCGTGACGGCAGGTTTGTCTAACCCTCTCTGAATTCGGATTTATTTTGCTCCTCTCGCTTGTCCTGTTTATGGTATTATTAGGATGAGATCAGGCAGATCCGAAAGGAGTCGGAACGGATGAACCCAGCAGCAGGAAATCGGCCGGACAAAAAAGAGGAGCCCCGAAAGAAATCCGGTCAGAGAACGGTATTTCACAAATTCGTTTTTACCTATGTGGCCCTGGTGCTTCTTATTACCCTCACTCTCGGCATTACTTCCTCCGTACTTTCGGCGGGGCTTTATAACAGGGAAATCGAAAAGCATAACAGTCTGCTATTGGACCAATATGTAGGTCTTATCGAAGTTGAGGCATGGAACAAGGCCTATAGCATTACAGCTGCTCTTTTGAGCGGCTCAGGCATGTCCGTGAGCCTGAATCAGTTTCTTCTTTCCAACACGGTGGATCTTCCCACTATCAATTACATACGCAAGGATTTGAATTATCTGGCTTTTGAAGCTTCGGATATTGTCCGGGCAGTCCATGTGTACGATAAGAGCCGGGACATTTTGCTTTCCTCAGAATTCGGCCTTAAATACCTCAATACCTATGAAACACTCCGGGATCAACGGTTAAACTGGCTTTCCGCAGTTACAGGCCAGAAGCTTTCATCCCTATGGTTCTCCTCCGATTACTCAGAAGAGGGCCTTTCCAAGCGTTCCCTGCTTCTTGTAAGAACCTATCCTGCCGCCGCTTCCATTGAAGCCTGCAAGGGCTATGTGGCTGTCGAAATGAATGAAAGCTATATTAAGGGCCTGTTTTCTCAAATTGTGTCCAATGCCGGCGATCGTCTGATGATGGTGGACGGGCAGGGGAATGTCCTCTCCGAAACAGGCAAAAGTATGACCGGTTCATCCGAAAAGGGACTGGCAAAGCTTTCCCAATTGGGTCTTACGGATTTGGACTTTCTCCAAAGCACCCAAAGCGGAGGATTTACGGGGCCACTGGATGGAAGCATGCATTACTTTACCTACTCTTCCCCTTTTACCAATGGCTGGCGCCTTGTAATGGCCACCCATCTGGAGAGCTTTTATGCCGCTTCCAGGTATATCCTTAAAACCCTGGCCCTTATCTGTACCGGCTCCATCCTTCTTGGCCTGCTGGTGGCCTTCCTCTTCGCCCGTAAAATGTACACCCCCTTAAGAACTCTCACAAATAAGCTGAAAACCATTTCCCTTACACAGACCCCCTCCCTTTCCGGTCAGAATGAATACGCCTTTATCGACAGCTCCATTTTAAGGCTCAGCGACAAAATATCCACCTTAAGCAAAAAGCTTGAGCAAAATCTTCCTCTCATCAAATACAATCTTGTGGTAAGCCTCATTAACCATGCCGTATCAAACCGGGCGGAGCTGGAAGAGCGGCTGGAGCTTTTGGGGCTGACGCTTCAGTGGACCTCCTTTAACGTTCTTCTCATTGTAATGGATGAAAAGCTGACCGATATGCTGGAGCTTAAAAACACCCAGCTGGCCAAATTTGGTCTTCGGGATCAGGTTGAAAGCCTGAGTGACGGAGACAGCCTTTATATTGCCGGAGATACAGGTCATAATGAAGTGGCCGTGCTCCTGTTCAGCCGCAGTCAGGATGCCGGACCCGTCCTTGCAGCCATGGAAGACTATTTGCGAGAGCAGCATTACGGCAACAGCGTTTCTCTATCACTGGGGGACTGGACAGAAGACCCCTTAAAGCTTCAGGAGGCTTACAGAAGTGCCAAAAACGCCGCCAAATACAAATTCTTCATGCCGGAGCGCATTCTTTTTCTTTCCAATGAGCTGTGCGACGGTCCGGGCCAGCCCGCCAGGCTAGATCGCTTTGTTAAGGACTTTGACAAGGCTCTGCGCACCGGCAAGGCCGCCTCGGCCCTCTCCCCGGTGGTAGAATTCTCACAAGCTGCCGCATCGGGCCAGTTTCTCTATGACGACCTTAACGCCCGCCTTTTGCAGCTCATTTCTCTTTTCTCCAACTACGCCAAGAGCCTCAACCTAAAGGTTAAGGACATGGTGGATGAATTCGAGGGCAAGTTTGCGGAAATATCCGATATGAGGGAATTCATGGAATGGTTTGGCGAGGCTGTGGCCAAAATTCTTGCTTACAGGGATCAGCAGGTGGACGAGCGCGTGGAGGACAGCGTAGGATTGGTAAAAAAATACATAAATGAAAATTTAGGCAGTGATCTGAGCCTGGGTTATCTTGCCGAAGCGGCAGGCGTCAGCTCCAGCTATTTAAGCCGTATTTTCAAGGACAGTATCGGCATGAATCTTGTGGATTACATTACCAGCCGCCGGATGGAAAAGGCAAAGGAACTCCTGGAAAAAACCGATCTCCATATTGAAACCATTGCCGCCCAGGTAGGTTTTCCTACTCATCATTATTTCAGCAAGCGCTTCAAGCAGTATTACGGCTATCCGCCCAAGTATTTTCGATTCATGCAGCAAAACAAGTCAGAGTAAGGCTTCCATTCTTCTACCCCTTTACTGGGATCCTTTCAGAAAAGCAAAAGGTTTGTATTAGCCAAAGGCATAAAAAGCAAAATCCTTGTAGTTGTAGAAATTCGTTTTATATACAGCGCGGCAGGTCGGATGCTACCATTGACCATGTCATCCAACCTCACTTACAAGGCAGCCTCTCAGGGTAGCAAGTTATTTGCTTGCCTTATCGTGTTATCTATGGATAGCATACCCGGGGCAAGTACAAAGCCGGAAAGGATACCAGCTATGAATGTCCACACCTTTCTGAACTCCTTCAAGGGGTACAGAAAATATGGCGCTTTAACCATTATGTTTTTGCCTGTCGTGCTTTATTTTCTCCTGTTTCATTATGGCCCCATGTATGGCGTTACCCTGGCTTTTAAGGAGTTCAACCTTTCAAAGGGTATTTTAGGAAGCCCCTGGATTGGACTGGAGAATTTCAGGGAGATTTTTGGAACCAGCAGTTTTGTACGCGCCTTCAAGAACACGGTAATCATAAGCGTGTTAAAGCTGATATGCGGCTTTCCCATGCCTATTGTACTGGCACTCATGCTCAATGAGGTGAAAAACCTGAAATTCAAAAAGACCATACAGACCATAAGCTATCTGCCTCATTTTCTTTCATGGATTATTCTCTCAGG
>JAFADM010000479.1 GCA_023424865.1 Bacillota bacterium
CATATAATGGATTGAAGACATCTCACAGAAAAGCTGGACAACAGGTATGTACGAATAAGATAAAGAGGGTGATGACATGGCGGTTCCCAAAACAAGAAAAAGTGGGGTGTGCGAATTGACAGGCAACGAAACAACTTTGATCCTCAATGCGATAGACGCTGTTAAGTCGGATCTCAAGGACGACGTACATAGCTTAACGAAAAAGGTCGATGATAATTATGCCCTTCTCAACAGCAAGATTGACGAGAAGTATCACGAGCTTGACAAAAAGATGAGTTCCAACGCAGCAGAAATATTAAGCGGTCAAAAGGACATGAAGCGTATTATTTGGGCGGCGGTTGTGCCTGTTGGGGTGGCATTTATTACCCTGGCCGTCACACTGGCCCTTAAGCTGGCCTCTCTCTGATAATCAAAGCTAGGGGGCATCGAGCCCCCTCCCTTTTAGCCAGATTTGCTTACGCAAATGGCTGCCAACAAAAAAAGACCTGACTTGATGTTGGGTCTTTCTTTTTGAGATTCCTTCAAATCCCTGTTCTAAAAAGCTCCAGCGTTCTTTACAAGCTTAATGCCGGGTGCGGCGGCTTTACGCCGGGCCTACCGAATCACGTACTACCAGGCTGCAGGGCAGGATAATTCGGGATTGTTCCCCGTTTTCTTCTTCTTGAAGAGAGAGGAGCATTTTGGCGCTTTGATAGCCGATCTCAGAGGTGGGCAGCTTAATGGTGGTTAAAGGTACTGAAAGGTACCTGGCAATTTCACGATTGTCAAAGCCAACAATGGAAAGATCCCGCGGAATTTCCAGGCCCATGGCTCTGGCGCAGTTGAGGCATCCCGCAGCCATTAGGTCGTTCATGGCAAAAATGGCGGCGGGAGGGTTGGGAAGGGATAAAAGCTTTTTTGCACTCTCATAGCCTGAGGTGTATTCCCAATCCCCATAGCAGATATACTCCTCACGAATGGGAAGATTATTGCTTTTCATAACAGCCCGGTAACCCTCCATACGGCGGTGGGTGGGAAAGGAGTTGGGATGCCCCGCTATGACGGCAATGTCACGATGGCCGTGCTGAATTAATAAATTCATGGCAGCCAGGGTTCCGCTTGTATTATCATAGGTGACATAATGATCATTGTTGGCTCCGTGGGAATAGGCATATACCAGGGGTTTGTCGATAGGGTCGATGATGCCGTCCAGATGGCGATCGTGCAGCCCCACATAAATGATGCCGTCTACCTGGGTTTGAAGCAGAAATCCAATACCGCTGTTAATGGTTTCACGGTAATCAATAATATGCTCATAGTGATTATAGAGCTTTTCCAGCATGTGCAGATCATTTAATATCATGTGGTAACCATGCTCTTCCAGACACTCGGCGATACCGTTTACAATATCGGCAACGGGAAGGCCGCGGATATCCTCAACCAGAACACCTATGGTAAGCGTCTTTCCCATACGCAGGGATTTAGCCACAGTATGTGGAACATATTGAGTTTCCTTGATGGCTTCCAAAATGCGCCGGGTGGTTTCCGGACTCAGCTGTTTGGTGCTGTTGAGTACATGGGAAACAGCGGCTGTTGATACGCCGGCCAGTTTTGCCACATCTTTCATTGTTGCCATAGTCAAGCCGCCTTTATTCGTTCGTATAACTTAATTATAGACAGGGTTATGGGATTGTCAAGAAGAGTATTTTCCAATTATATCCACAGGATCCTGTTTTGCATGCAATGAAGACTCCCTTGTAAAAAAAGAAAAGAAAAAACTGAGATAATTTTAGGTTAATCGATTGACTAAAAAGAATACCGTGTGTATACTGGTAATGTAAGGAAAGGTTATTCGATTAACCAAGGAGGATACCCATCGTGCGGTTTGTTCCACTTCAGGCTGTGAAGCTGATTGATCCGGTATGGTCGAAAACAATTTCTCAAGTGAGAAAGGTCTTGCTTCCCTACCAATGGGATGTCTTAAATGATCGTATTCCAAATGCAGAAAAAAGTCATTGTATTGAAAACTTCCGCATCGCAGCAGGCTTATCCGCCGGTACGCATTACGGCATGGTCTTCCAGGATACGGATTTGTATAAATGGATAGAAGCGGCAGCCTACTGTTTGACGACGGACAGGCAGGAGCAGCTGGAAAAGCTGTGTGATGAAGCAGCCGAGCTCATTGTGGCGGCTCAGCAGCCTGACGGCTATATTAATACCTATTATACCGTGGCAGCTCCGGGGAAGCGCTGGACAAACATGATGGAAGGCCACGAGCTTTATTGTGCCGGCCACTTTATTGAAGCGGCTGTGGCATATGCTCAGGCAACGGGAAAGGATAAACTCCTGAAGGCTGCCTGCCGTTTTGCCGATGCCATTGATACTGTTTTCGGGCCGGGGAAACGCCGAGGCTATCCGGGGCATCCCGAAATTGAGCTGGCTCTGGTGCGGCTGTATGGGGCAACAGGTGAAAAGCGCTATCTTTCGCTGGCCTCTTATTTTATAAACGAGCGGGGTGTGGGGGAGAACCTTTTCGAAAAGGAGCGCCAGGCTCCGGGACGTACTTACATATTCCCTGAAATGAAAGACTTTGATCCAACCTATTTTCAGGCCCATGCCCCGGTAAGGGAGCAGAAGGAGGCAATGGGGCACGCGGTGCGAGCCATGTATCTTTATTGTGCCATGGCGGATTTGGCCGCTCTGGAAAAGGACGCTTCCTTGAAGAAAGCCTGTGAAAGCCTTTATGAAAATGTTATAACCCGTCAAATGTATGTAACCGGCGGTATTGGCTCCAGCGGAAATGGCGAGCGCTTCACAACGGACTTTGATTTGCCTTCCTCAAGCGGATACTCGGAAACCTGCGCCTCCATTGGCCTTATGCTGCTTTCGTCCAGGATGTGGTGTCTTAATCACAATGCCCTTTACTACCATGTTTGGGAAAGAGTCCTTTATAATGCGGTGCTTTCAGGTATGGGCCAGGACGGCAGGCACTTTTTTTATGTGAATCCCCTGGAAGTGATTCCTGATGTGGTACATAAAAATCCTTCCCTGTCCCATGTAAAAACAACCCGTCCGGAATGGTTCGGCGTGGCCTGCTGCCCGCCCAATCTGGCGCGTATGCTTACCTCACTGGCAGGCTATATTTATGCGATGGATGAAACGCGTCTTTATATTCTGTCTCATATCGGTTCGTCCTTTGAGTACGGCGATTTAAAGGTTAGTCTTGTATCCCGTGAGGAGAATTTCATTCTGACGGTGGAAGGGGAGAGTCGGGATATCTGCCTGCGTATCCCTGAAAACCACGTCTTCAAAAGTGAGTGGTATACCGCCGAAGGTGAGGGCTATTCTGTTTTTACCCATAACGGAGGGGTGCAGAGGTATTGCTATTCCCTTGTACCGTGCGTCCGGCTTTTACGTTCCCATCCCCGTACAGCCGCTTTGGCGGGAAAGGTCTGCGTTCAAAGAGGGCAAACCGTTTACTGCGTGGAAGAGGCAGACAACGCCGCACCTTTAAGCGGACTGCGCCTGCCGGCTGATGCAGCCTTTCAGGAGGAAAGGCCCCACTGGCTTCCCCAAGGCGCACCCTTACTTAAAACCAGGGGCTATCGCATTAAAGAGGAACCGTGGGACGGCATTCTCTACGATGAAAAGCCCTATCAGTACGAACCCTGTGATATCCATTTGATTCCCTACAGCCAATGGGGCAACCGCGGTGAAGGCGAAATGTCCGTATGGCTGACGGAGGCTCCTTCTCTTTGATTTCTGCACGCAGCCTGCGTGTAAATATAAAGGAGGATCATACCCATGAAAATCAAGAAGCTGGTATCTCTGTTCGTTGTTCTTGCTCTTGTTCTCACTTTATTTGCCGGATGCGGCGCTGCCCAAAGCGGATCCGGCAATTCTTCCGGTAAGGTCACCAAGCTGGAAATCTGGTCTTTCGTTACGGATCATTTGAATTTTTATGAAAAAATGGCAGGCATCTGGAATGAGCAAAATCCGAAGCGCCAAATTGAGCTTGTGCCCACACGCCTGGATTGGGCCGACATGCATGACAAATTCTATGCAGCCCTTCTTTCCGGCCAGGGTGTTCCCGATTTGTGCGATGTGGAAATCGGCAAATGGCCCAATTTTATGAACGGTGAGGTTCAATTCCTGGACTTGACATCCTATGCGGCTTCTTATACCAAGGACATTGTAGATTCACAAATTGAGCTCTATTCCAAGGACGGCAAGCTGTACGGCGCAACCAGCCATATCGGCGCTACGGTAATGTATTACAATACGGAGCTTCTTAATGCCGCAGGTATTGACTACAAAACCATCAAGACCTGGGATGATTTTGAGAAGGCCCTGCGCACCTATAAAGAAAAGACCGGTAAATACATGACCTATTGCGAAACCTATGGTGCCTATCAGTTCACTTATATGCTTGCAGAAAAGGGCTATGACCTTATAGATGCGGATGGAAAGCCCAATTTGAATACACCTCAGGCACTGGAGGTTGTAAACCTTATTAACAAATGGGTAAAGGATGATATTATCGGCTTTATCCCCACAGGCAATGCCGACACCGCCGAGGGTAAGGCGGCTGTTGCCAACGGAGAGGTTGCAGCGCTGGGATATCCCCTGTGGTACATGGGCCGCTTTACCAGCGAGATGCCGGATCTTAAGGGCAAAATTGCACTGGCGCCACTGCCTGTATTTGATGATAAGTCTAACAAATCCGTGGGCCTGGGCGGCACCGGCACCGTTGTTTACAAGAACGGCAAGAACAAGGATCTGGCTGCCGACTTTATTTGCTGGGCGAAGATGAGCGAGGAAGGGGCTACCTACCTTTGGACCGATTTGGGCTACGATCCGGTTAATACAAAGGTTTGGAGCAATCTTGAGGTTACCGGGGACACCAGCAACAAATTCATTTCCTATTTTGTATCCAACCCCTTTGACGTATTGAAGGAAATTGAAGACGGCATTTTCACCTGCAAGATCATGCAGAACAGCGGTGCCATCAACGACTACCTGAGTGCTACAACCTGGAATCGTATTTATGTTAATAAAGAGGATCCGGCCACGGTTTTGAAAGAAACCCAGAATGAGCTGGCAGCAGAAGCTAAATAAGGAGCTAAAAGGTGATTTCGTTAATAGCCCTTGCATTTTCAGGTGCAAGGGCTGTATGTCTAAAGGAGATCTGCCATGGAATTTACTGCAAGGCCTAAAAACACTAAACGCCTTATTGCAAAGCGGATAGGTGTGACATTAAATTCAAAAAGGGTTGCGCCCTATGTTTTTGTCCTGCCCTTCGTTTTAACCTTTTTAATTTTCTTCCTTTATCCTATTCTGAGTACGATGATGATGAGCTTCCAAAGCGTTAATATCGGGGATATCCGGTTTATCGGATTTTCCAATTACGAAAAGCTGTTAAACAGCTCAACCTTTCCCATTGCCATTCGCAACACCCTTATCTATACCGCTTTAACACTGGCCCTTCTCATTCCTGTTCCTCTCATTCTTGCCTGTTTGCTAAATACCAAATCCATGGTGGGAAGCAGCTTTTTCAGAGGCTGCCTCTTTGTCCCCCTGCTATGCAGTGTTGTGGTAGCGGGTATTACCTTCCGGTTTATGTTTAATGAAACGGACAACGCCCTGGTAAACAGCCTTTTTATAAATATGCTGGGCGGTGAGAAGGTGCGCTGGCTAAGCCTCAGGTGGCCTGCCATGGCAGTATTGATTACACTGGCCTGCTGGCGGTGGACAGGTATTAATATCGTGTATTTTCTGTCCGGCTTAAAAAGCATTCCAACCGAATTGTATGAGGCCTGCGATATTGACGGAGCCAATACCCTCCAGCGCTTTTGGCATATCACCGTTCCTTCGCTTAAGCCTACCTTTGTGTATGTTTTAACAATCAGCATTTATGGAGGCCTGGCCATGTTTACCGAAAGCCAGATGCTGTGGGGAGGCAAATCCACGCCTAACAATATTGGCCTTACCATCGTAGGCTTTATTTATCAAAACGGCATCAGCAAGGGGGATTTGGGGTATGCCTCCAGCGCAGGGCTTATTCTGCTTGCTGCCGTTCTTTTTGTCAATTTGCTTCAGCTTCGTGCAACAGGGGTTCTGGGAAAGGGGAAGGAAGGATGATGCCTATTACTGTTTCACCACACCGGTCTGTAAAGCGCCAAGCACTTTCGCTTTTACTGTTCGGCTTTTTTTCGGTATTATCACTTATTATTTTAACGCCTTTTCTGTCCATGATTCTAACCTCCTTTAAGGACAGCAGCCGGCTTATAACCCATGGCTTCAATTTAAGCCTTGAGCCCCAGGTGCTCACTTTGGAAAACTATAAAATATTGTTTCAGGGAGACAGCGACTATTTCACCTGGTACGGAAACAGCTTGCTTTTAACCACTCTTCAAACGGCCTTAACCCTGTTTGTAAGCGCCTGGGTTGCCTATGGCTTTGCCTTTTACACGTTTAGGGGAAAGAGCCTTTTATTTGTTTGCGTACTCATTGTTATGATGATCCCTTTTGAAATTCTCATGCTTCCCATGTATCAGGAAATTACGGCTATGAAGCTCTCCGACAGCTTTATAGGCATTATGCTGCCCTATCTGGCCCAGGCCACAGCTATCTTTTTCTTCCGCCAGTTCCTGTCCTTTGTACCCTATGAAATTGTAAACGCGGGGCGGGTGGACGGCTGCAGCGAATACGGCATCTTTTTAAAGCTTGTTTTACCCAACATGACACCGGCTTTCGCGGCTATGGCCATACTTATTGGAATGAATACCTGGAACAATTACCTGTGGCCCCTGCTTGTGCTCCGAAGCAGCAGAAAATTCACCCTGCCCGTGGGTCTCAACAGCCTCTTAAGCCCTTATGGGAACAATTATCAGCTCCTTGTTTCGGGAGCGGTTATGTCCATACTGCCTATTATGCTTTTGTTCTTCTGCGCGCAGAAATACTTTATTGAGGGAATTTCAACAGGCAGCATCAAGGGCTGAAGCTGTCCGGATTACCATAGGAGAGGGGTGCAGGGGATGAAAAGAGCTGAATATTGGACAAGGGGGTAGAGGATGAAAAGGGCTGAGTTGATATTGGACAGGGATTATACCATAGGACAGGTTGACAATCGCCTGTACGGTTCATTTATTGAGCATCTGGGCCGGGCCGTTTATGGCGGAATTTATGAACCGGGGCATCCTTCCTCGGATGAGAGCGGTTTTCGCTGGGATGTCATTGAAATGGTGAGGCGCTTGGGAGTACCTATCGTACGCTATCCCGGAGGCAATTTTGTTTCCGGCTTTCATTGGGAGGATTCCGTCGGCCCCAAAAAAAACAGGCCAAACCGTCTGGATCTTGCCTGGCACACCACCGAAACCAATCAGGTGGGGCTGCATGAATTCTTTGAATGGGCCCATAAGGCCGGGGCGGACCTTATGTATGCCGTTAATTTGGGAACAAGGGATCATGAAGCCGCACGTGAAATTGTGGAATACGCCAATCATGGGGGCGGCTCCTACTGGAGTGATTTACGAAGAAAAAACGGTTTTGAAAAGCCTCTGGGCATCAAGCTCTGGTGCCTGGGAAACGAAATGGACGGGCCGTGGCAAATAGGGCAGAAGACGGCCTTCGAATACGGGAGAAGCGCTAATGAAGCTGCTAAAGTAATGAAATGGGTGGATCCGTCCATTGAAGTGGTGGCCTGCGGTTCCTCCACCTACGACAGCCCTGCCTTTGGAGCCTGGGAGCTTGAAATGCTGGAGCAATGCTATGACAACGTGGATTATGTATCCCTTCATAGGTATTATAATAATGAGGCCGGGGATACACCTTCCTTTCT
>JAFADM010000512.1 GCA_023424865.1 Bacillota bacterium
AAGCGCAGCCTGAGCACCTTTTCCTCACGGGGAGTAAGTGTATCCAGCACGTCAATGAGCTGTTCCTTCAACAGGGTAAACGCTGCCGATTCCGCAGGAGCGGGAGCATCGTCGTCAGGGATGAAATCCCCCAGATGGCTGTCTTCCTCTTCACCAATAGGTGTTTCAAGAGAAACCGGCTCCTGGGAAATTTTCATAATATCCCGTACCTTATCCTCGGACATACCCATTTCCTTGGCTATTTCATCAGGGGTAGGATCTCTGCCCAATTCCTGTAAAAGCTGCCTGGAAACACGGATAAGCTTATTAATCGTTTCAACCATATGCACCGGAATACGAATGGTTCTGGCCTGGTCCGCAATAGCGCGGGTAATGGCCTGACGAATCCACCAGGTTGCATAGGTACTGAACTTATAACCTTTACGGTAATCAAACTTTTCAACGGCTTTAATTAAGCCCAGATTACCTTCCTGAATAAGATCCAGGAAAAGCATGCCTCTTCCAACATAACGCTTGGCAATACTGACAACAAGCCTTAGGTTGGCTTCCGCAAGGCGTTTTTTAGATTCCTCGCTGCCCTCCTCCATTCTCTTAGCCAGCTCAATTTCGTCATCACTGGAAAGGAGGGGCACCTTGCCAATTTCCTTCAGGTACATTCTTACAGGGTCGTCAATGCTGATACCCTCAGGAATGGATATATCAATATCCTCTTCTTCCACATCAAGGAATTGAAGATCGTCAAACTCTTCTTCAATATTATCCGCAACAATCTCTACACCCATTTTTTCAAGGGCTTCGTAGATTTTTTCTATCTGATCCGGCGTTATATCGACACGCTCAAAGGCATCCTCAATTTCACGGTAAGTGAGCAAACCCTTTTCACGGCCTTCTTCAGCCAGCTCTCTTAGAATAATTTTAGGATCCTTGCCCCCTTCTTTTGCAGCGGGCAGACCTTTATCCTTCCCGTCGTTTAACCCCTTTTCTCCCCCTGAAGCACTGCCGTCGCCTTTGCCGGGCAGATCCTTAGCTGATAATTCCGTACGTCTGACCATAAGGACTTCGGAATCCAGATCCTCAATTTTTATTTCTCCCGGTTTTTTGGGTTTTGCAGACGCCCCCATATTCTTTCTGTTCATATCCGTCATGTTCTATTTCTCCACTCCTCGGTAAGTTTGCTCACTTATTCATGACATTCGTTTTAATTCGGCAATGCGCTCGGAACGTTTTCCGAATTCAATGCCCAGCTCCTGACGTTTTTCCCCATTCTGCTCGTTCTTTATACGCTCAATGGTTTCCTTCTGAAGATCCTCAAGAGTAAAAAGCTCCAGTTTGTTTAATATTTGGCCGATTGCCTTCGCCGAATCTTCAAAATCACACTTTGTCTCTGCTATTCTCACCAAATGAGCCGCAGAATACATATCGGTTTCATTTAAAAGATCTACCAGCATGCAGGGTTTTCCCTCATTAAGCCTGCTGTAAAGCTTTTCGGCAGCCTGAGCAGCCTTTTCATCCTTAAACCTGTTGAGAGCATAACGTTGGGCTACAGTTTTAAACAGTCGGTTTTCATGACATAACAGAACAATAAGCATGTATTCCAATTCGCTGTAGCGTGTATCCGACGAAATAGAAGGCTGACCTTCATAAGCCTGGGATTTAAAATCCCGCAGCGGACGGCTTGTCCCTCCGCTTTTGCTGTTCATTCGAATACGTCTGGCTATTTCATTCTGTAACGATTGCAGTGAAATGCCATACTCTTCAGCATAATTTTGAGCATATATCTCACGTTCAATGTTGTTTTCATGTCCTGCCAAGATATCGGCAATACTGTTCAGCAGCTTTAGTTTGTCATCAACGGTGTCCAGATTATGCACGTTCTTTTCAACTTTTATTTTGTAGTCCAGCAGGGATATTGCCCTATCTACAAGTATTTTAAACTTTTCCGGGCTATTATTCCGGATAAACTCGTCGGGATCTTTTCCTTCGGGTATTTGAAGCACCCGCGCAGGACATCCCGCTTCTTCTAAAATTTCCAGTCCCCTCATGGTAGCAGCCTGTCCGGCGGCATCGGAATCGTAACTGACAATCACTTCTTTTGCATATTTTTTCAGCAGCCATGCCTGCATTTGGGTAAGAGCTGTTCCCAACGAGGCTACCGTATTGGTAAACCCTGCCTGGTGCAGCGATATAACATCCATGTAACCTTCTACAATTAACAGTTCCTTGGCCGAGCTTAACCTGGCAAAATTCAGGGCATAGAGCTCACGGCTTTTATTGTAGACAATTGTATCCGGTGAATTCATGTACTTGGGCTGATCATTCCCCAGTACACGGCCTCCGAATCCAATGATATTACCCCGGATATCAAAAATAGGAAACATTAGCCTGTTTCTGAATCGGTCAACCAAATCCCCCTTTTTCCCTTTTAATGCCAACCCGGACTCTAAAAGCAGCTCTTCAGATACCCCTTTTTTCATCAGATATCGGGATAGCTCATCCCACCCCGGCGTAGATAAACCCAAACCAAACTGTCGAATGGTCTTTTCCATTAACCCGCGCCGCCTGAGATAGGCTTGCCCTTCATAACCGGTTTTACCCGCCAGATTGGTGAAAAAAAATCGGGCTGCCTCTTTGTTGAGTTCCAAAACGGTCTTCTTTCTATTGGACCGTTCCTTTTCTCCTTTATCCTCCGGCTCCGGCAGGGTTATTCCCGACCTGTCCGCAAGAAAACGAAGCGCTTCCGGGAAATCCAGATTCTCAATGGACATTACAAATTGAAAAACACTGCCGCCTTTGTTGCAACCGAAACAATAAAAAAACTGCTTTCCGGGTTCGACACTGAAGGAAGGCGTTTTCTCATTATGAAACGGGCAATTGCCAAAATAGCGTCTACCCTTTCTTTCAAGCTTCACATAACTGGAGACTACATCCACTATATCATTCCTAAGCCGTACTTCTTCTATTAGCTCATCAGGGTATAACATACCTAAACCTCATAAAAATATTATTCGACAGATTGCCCAAATTTCCTTCTCTCCTGCAAAATTTTATACTTATGAACTAAGTGAGCCATGATTTTGGAACAAATATTTCCTGAAATTTCCTCACAGCATACCGATCCGTCATTCCGGCGATATAATCTAACACGGTTCGCTCAAGACCTTCCTTTTCCACATAGGGTCTGTAATCCTCAGGCAGACGCTCAGGCTGTCTGACAATAATTTCATAGAGCTGGGCCACCATAGCCTCAGCCTTGGACTCCTCCCTTTTGGCGACGGAACCGACGTAAACATTGTCAAACATAAAGCTTCTGAGCCGGTTCATTGCTTCCTGATGAAGAGGGTCCATTTTTATTTCGGGTTTTCCGTAACTGTTTTCTATAATACTTACGATCATGCAGTTTATGCGTGAAGAGGTTGTGTTCCCTAAAACCTTTGAGCAGGCCTCAGGAATATCCGACTCCTTGATAACACTGCCTCGGATGGCATCTTCAATATCGTGGTTAATGTAAGCAATCTTATCCGCATACCGAACGATGCAGCCTTCCAGAGTGGAAGGCATTTCATTCCCTGTATGGCACAGGATCCCATTGCGTACCTCCCAGGTAAGATTGAGGCCCGCCCTTTCCTTTTCAAGCACTTCGACAACCCGGACACTTTGTTCGTTATGTTTAAAGCCGCTGGTGCAAACCATGTCGAGAACCCGTTCTCCCGCATGCCCGAAAGGTGTGTGGCCCAGATCGTGCCCCAGGGCAATGGCCTCCGTCAGATCCTCGTTGAGCCGAAGACTCCTGGCCAGTGTACGTGCTATCTGAGAAACCTCAAGCGTATGGGTGAGCCGGGTTCGATAATGATCGCCTTCCGGCGAAATAAAAACCTGGGTTTTATGCTTCAGTCTTCGAAAAGCTTTTGAGTAAAGCACTCTATCCCTGTCTCTCTGGTAAACGGTACGTATGTCGCAGCCGGATTCCTCAATTTCCCTCCCCCTACTTTCAGAGCTTAGCTTGGCATAAGGTGAGAGGATGGTTTCCTCCAGCTTTTCCTGATGGCTGCGTATGTCCATGGGAGCCTCCTTTCCGGGGATAGTTCCTTAAAACGGACATATCCCGTCTTATTATTATATATACCCAGCTTTTGGCTCCTATACCCGGTTTCAGAATATTGGAAAAGGCCTTCTTCAGTGATTTCTGCCCCTCAAGCCGCCTCATTTTATGGGTTACTTCGTTGATCCGGCTGATATTTGCAATTGGGATATCCTGTATTTTTTAATGGATTGTCACAGCAAGGGCCCTAACGTCAAAAAAATGCGGCAGTATCACTGCCGCATTATGTAGCAAGGGAACGGACAAAACCATATTCAGCTAGTTACAGCATTACTCTTACATATCGCTGATGCAGTTTTTGCAAACGGTTTTACCCTTGAAATCAATTATATCCTCTACCGCGTTATCACAAAAAACACACCGGGGAATGTACTTGTCCAGTACCACGTTTCCTTCTTCATTGACGTACATTTCAATATCATCGCCCTCAAAAATGCTAAGTTCCTTGCGAAGCGATTTCGGAAGCACAATTCTTCCTAATGAATCCAGCTTTCTTACGTAACCAGTAGCTCTCATATCAAGCCCTCCTCGGCAGAAAATATAAAATATGTTTGACCTTATATGAATTATATCATAAATTGTCATTTTGTGAATACCAAAGTTAAAACTTTTATAATTTTATTATATATATAAAAAATTTGTAAATTGATCCGTAGTTAACCGTAAAATTACCTCGATAGAGTTAAATATATCACACTTTCTCAATTATTTAAAGGTTAGGAATAACTTATCCCAGACCATGACCAGTATTTCCGAAATGCTTATAATAAAACACTGCAAGCTGAGTGCGATCCCGGAGATTCAGCTTTTCAAGTATGCTGCTGATGTAGTTGCGGACAGTACCTTCACTTAAATACATCGTCTCCGAAATTTCACGGTTGGAAAGGCCGTCGGCCACTCTGGATATAATTTCAATTTCCTTGGCGCTAAGGCCCAGCCCCTCCATTCCCCGGCGGTTAACCCCTTCCATCAGGGCGGGAAGCTTAGTAACAATGGCATCGCCAAAAACTCTCTGACCGCTGTAAACCGTCCTTAAGGAGGGAACAATGCTGTCCACGTCCTGCTTGAGTATATACCCTTTAGCCCCCAAGCGCAGAGCCCTTATAATATACTCATCATCGGAAAAGGTGGTAAGAAAAAGAATACGGGCATGCACATCCTCTGAAATAACCTGTTGGGCCGCCTCTATTCCAGTCATCCCCTCCATACGTATATCTATAAGAAGAATATCCGGCTTTAGCTTTCTGTATAGTTCGACTGCCTGCTCGCCTGTGTTGCCTACACCGGCTACCTCCATATCCGGCTCCGATTCCAGAATGGTTTTAAGAGAGGCTGTCACAAAGCGATCATCATCCACTATCACTATCCTCATAGATTGGTATCCTCCTTTGGAATGGAGATGAACAGCTCAAAGCCGTTTTTTAGAGATATATGAAAATGACCCCGAAAGGCTTCCACCCTTCCAGCTATATTTTTTAAGCCTATGCCCTTATCCGCATCGTAATCCGAAACCTCGCCGTTATCGGCGATAATGAGCTGGTAAAATGCCGGATGCTCCCTTAAAAGCATACGAACCTTTGTAGCATTTGAATGCTTTACGATATTTGAAAGACCTTCCTTTGCTATGGCGATAAAGGCATATTTCAAGCGGCTTCCCGGACTTGTACGAATATCGTATTCATAATCCAGTGGGCAAAAAGCGAAGCTTCCTGCCAATGCACTAAACTGTGCCTCTAAATCCACCGACTCATCATACAGGTTGTGTACGCTGCTTCTTATACTGTCCATGGCCTGAGAAAGGGTTTCCTTAAGCTCCCGGATGGGCTCAGCCTCTTCCTCATCCCCCCGGCTCTTTTTTACAGCCAGAAGGGCACCTATTTGAAGCAAGGCTCTGGACAGCTGGTGGCCAACATTATCGTGGATTTCTCTTGCAATGCGGTTTCGTTCGTTTAAGGTTGCAACCTTTATTTCATCATCCTGCCTGGCCATCAGATCCGCGTTCTGCTGCTTAAGACGAAGCGCCATTTCTCTTGTTGTGTCCCTCAGCTGATTGTATTCGCCTCTTAGCCGCTCGGATTCCTTTGTCCTGAATTTAATTAGCAGGCTGAGTGCCATCAGAATAAGAAGATAAATAACGTTGGAAAGCTCCATTGCGGGTAGGATCATGCCAAGAGGTATTGCAGCCAAAAGACACACCCATTGCTTTTTACTCATCAGACAGTCATAGGCAATTAATGGAAGGAATAAGGCCGCACCAGGCAGAAAAACAGCTGCCGCAAAATAAAGCAGGACTGCGGCAAGCCAATGAAGCATCTCGGAAAGATAGGATAAAAGGCATGAGCAAATCACGGCAAACAAAACCGGGACAACATCCATGCCCAGTGAAGGCTCCAAAAGGTAGATTGTCAGACAGCATAAAAACAGCACAACTTTGTCAATGAGATTTATCATAGGCCTACTTCCGGACTTATCAAGCATTTTGGGCGTTTACGAGCCCATTTTATCATTATTTCCCCCAAGCTACAAACACAAAACAGGGGGTATCACGAATCAATGACATTTGTCATGTCCTGTTCTGACGCACGTCACTGTCTTTCAGCCATAAATATTTGTAAAATAAAGCTATAGAAAGAGTAAAAGCTAGCCGTTCTTATTGAATGGAAGGAGGTTCATATATGGTTGTACAGACTAAAAATCTTGTGAAGCGCTACGGCGATTTAATTGCACTGGACCATCTTTCTCTGAATGTCAGAGAGGGTGAAATATTCGGTCTTCTGGGCCCGAACGGTTCAGGCAAAACGACAGCAATCAACTGCATTCTTTCCCTGCTAAAGTATGATAAGGGGGATATCCAGATTTTCGGAAAGCCTATGAGGCCAGACGCTTATGGCATAAAAAGGGATATCGGCATTATTATGCAGAATGTGGCGGTTTTTGAGGAACTCACAGTCATTGAAAACATTAATTACTTCTGCGGGTTGTATATCAAGGACAAGGCCGAGCTTAAGCGCCTGGTTGAAGAGGCTCTGGAATTTGTTGGGCTGGAGGATTTCAGAAAGTTTTACCCTAAAAAGCTCAGCGGAGGTCTTCTGCGGCGTCTGAACATTGCCTGCGGTATTGCCCATAAGCCCAGGCTGATTATTCTCGACGAGCCTACGGTAGCGGTGGATCCTCAGAGCCGAAACCGTATACTGGAGGGAATCGTTAAGCTTAACGAGCAGGGAGCTACGGTTATCTACACATCCCATTATATGGAAGAAGTCGAGCAAATTTGTTCAAGGATTGTCATTCTCGACAAAGGAAGAGTCATCGCCTCCGGCACCAAGGAAGAATTAAAGGCCATGATCACACTTGGTGAAAAAATTACGGTGGAGACCTTTTCCATTAGGGATGAGCATCTGGCAGCTCTTCGGAAGATCTCAGGGGTTAATTCGGCAGAATACACCGAAAAGCTTCTGGTTATAAAGTCCGACAAAGGCAAAAACAATCTTGAGGTGGTCCTGAACTTTCTCAAAACCCATGGCATCGGCTTCGGCCGCATCTATTCCGAGCTGCCCACCCTGAATGACGTCTTTCTGGAAATAACAGGAAAGCAATTGAGGGATTAAGGAGGGAATCATGTTTGTTCATGTTTTTAAAAACCGGCTGAAGTGCCTGCTTCGGAATAAATCCATCATGTTCTGGACTCTGGTTTTCCCTCTTATTCTGGCAACCTTCTTTCAAATGGCCTTTGGCAATTTGAGCAACGAGGAGGCCTTCCGCCCTGTTGATTTGGGCGTGGTCAACAATAGCGCTTACCAGGAAGACACCTTTTTCCAGGCGACCCTGAACCAGACATCGACAGGTGATTCCAGGCTATTCAACCTCACCTCGGCCCCAAGCCGTGAAGAAGCTGAGAAGCTATTGGAGGCCGGAACCATTAAGGGCTATTTCTATCTGGCCCCGGAAATTAAGCTTGTCGTCAAAAATTCCGGACTGTCGGAAAGCATTATAAAAATGTTTGCCGATGAGTACAAACGAAGCGCCTCTGCAGTGGGGACTATTCTAAAGGATAAACCCGAAGCCCTTGAGACGGTATTGGCAAGCCTTAACTCGCGCACCGCCTATGTACGGGAGGTTTCTGCGGGAAGCGCGGCTCCAAATACCACACTGAATTATTTTTATGCTCTCATTGCCATGGCATGCCTTTATGGAAGCTTTTTTGGGCTTCAGGAGGTAATGGATATTCAGGCCAACCTCTCCCCACGGGCTGCCCGCATTAATGTTACACCGGTTCACAAGCTTCAAGCGTTTATGGCTGGCATGAGCGCAGCCCTTGTCATTCATTTTTCCGAGATACTGGTATTAATTGCCTATATGTTTTTTGCTTTCAATGTGGATTTTGGCAACCAACTCGGCTACGTACTGCTCACTGCGTTTGCAGGATCGCTTATGGGTCTGGCCTTTGGAGCGGTGGTCAGTGCGGTTGTCAAAGGGGGCGAGGGGGTTAAGGTTGCTATTCTTATTTCATTGTCCATGCTGGCATCCTTTTTATCGGGAATGATGTATGACAAAATTAAGTACACCATAACCCATAATGTCCCCTTTCTCTCTTACATCAACCCTGCCAGCCTCTTAACCGATGCCTTCTACACCCTATACTATTTTGACACTATGGATCGCTACTGGATGAATATGGGGCTTTTAGCAGCTTTTATTGTTCTTTTCTGCGGTACGACTTACCTTGTTCTAAGGAGGCGAAAATATGCCAGTCTTTAAGCTGTGCCTTAAAATTATCAAGCGTAATCTTCCCGTCATGCTGATTTATGTTTTTATTTTCCTGTTCATATCCACAGTCATCACTTCCATGACTCAGGATATTCAGCAAAAGGGCTTCACACAGTCACAGGCCCAGATAGCCTTCTTCGACAACGACAGGACCACACTGACGGAGGGCTTCCGGAAGGAGCTTTTAAAAACAGCTCAAATAGTGGATCTGCCTGACGAAAAGCAGGCGCTTCAGGATGCTCTGTTTTTCCGCACAGTTACCTATATCCTATCCATACCTGAGGGTTTTACACAATCCATGCTTGAAGACGGTGACCTGAAGTTAGAAAAGAAGGTTGTTCCAGGCTCTGTTGAGAATACCTATGTGGATCTGAGCGTGGAGCAATACTGGAATCTGGCAAGGCTTTACATTCAGGCTCACCCGGATATTCCTCCGGAGACTCTGGTACAGAATCTCAGTGCCGATCTCGCACTGGAAACACCTGTGGAGCTGTTGGAGTCGGGAACTGCTAAAACCGCCGGAAGCTTTGCCTCTTATTTTTTCAACTATCTGGCCTACACTCTGTCCGCTGTTCTTTTGCTTGGCATAGCCACCATTATGCTGGTCTTTAACAACAGGGACATAACACGGCGCAATTACTGTGCGCCCTTGTCTTCAACATCCATAAATGTCCAGCTTCTTTTGGCCATCCTGCTTTTTACGGCCGGAGCCTGGCTTATAATGTCGGCATCCTGTTTTCTGTTCGACTCTAAAAGCCTGGGAGCGGTTAATATCATCTACATCCTTATGAATTCATGGGTTTTTGCCGTGTCCATGTCCTGTATGGGCTTTATGGTTGGCTCCCTTCTTAAGGATAAAAACGCCCTTTCGGCCGTTTGCAACGTATTTACCCTGGGACCCTGTTTTATCAGCGGTGTTTTTGTTCCTCAGGAGCTTTTGGGTGATACGGTGCTTCGCATTGCAAGCTTCACGCCAACTTACTGGTATGTCAAAAGCAATTCTCAAATTGCCGCGCTTACCCGGTTTGATTTAGAAACCCTTTCCCCCATATTTATGAATATGTTTATCATCTTGTGTTTTGGTGCAGCCTTCTTCTGTGTATCACTGGTCATTACCAAGCGTAAGCAGGCGAATACCTGAACCCGCATTTTAAGCCACCCCTGGACTACACCCTAAGTTTGCTTCATGTTCATAAGCCTAATAACTTGTATAGAAGTTCTAAAGAGGATAAGGTGTTATAATATAGAAGTTTTTTACCCCTAAAGAGATTGAGAAGCACATAAAAAAAGATAAAAAATTGAAAATAGGTATTGTGTTCATGAAAATTCTGAGCTATAATAAATTTCGTTGTCGTCGGGGTGTAGCTCAGGTGGATTAGAGTACTTGCTTGGGGTGCAAGGGGTCGCACGTTCAAGTCGTGTCACTCCGACCAAGAAATAAAGCGGGTTCCAAGAAATTGGATGCCCGCTTTTTTCATATGAATACTGATAAAACACTGATAAATTTATTATTTCTAAAATTTAACAATATATTATGTAGATATTTGTTACAAATATTTACCATTCGAACAATTCTGCATTCATTTTTTTATGATTTGTTTATATACTGGCTTATTGCTTGCTCTCACTTATAGTCTTATGCATATCAGTGAAGAACTCGCTGTATCTGAGTGTTTCTGGTATCTGTGTTATACCGCACCACAGGGCTAGCGGAAGTTTTTGCCCGTCAAAGTTAATAGTTTCACCATTTTGGGCAAGCACCTTTTCGGATAGTTTTTTCGCACCATCATAATCATGTAGTCCTGTTATTAGCGCAAATTCGTCCCCACCGATACGCAGAACTATCATATCGTCGCCAGCTGCCTTGTCAATGCGGGATGCCATCTCAATAATAGCAAAATCGCCCACTCGGGTTGACAGATTATTGAATGCAGTCAGATGTTGAATGTCAAAGCACAAAACGTAACTGCCTTTTCTCTCTCTGAAGTAATCGTATGCTTCGCTCATGTCTACTCGTTTACGTGCCATATAAAGATCATCTCCTTCTCTGAACTCATAATTAATTTTTGGAAAGATACCTGTAAACCGCCATTTGTTGTTGAACTCCGAAGGGTTCACATTCCACACTCGCTTGAAGGTTCTTGAAAATACCTCAATAGAACTAAACTGATACTTCATAGCAATGTATGTGATGCTTGACCCGTCTTTTGCTAAATCTTTCGCCGCTTGCGTCATGCGTCTACGTGATATGTAACTTTTAATACTCAGACCAAGGGCATAACGATACAGCTTCTGGAGCAGGGAGAGGGAAACGAAGCAATGTTCGGCGATGTCGGTTTGGCTGATAGGCTCGCATAGACTACGCTCAATAAAATCTATTGACTCTGTCAAAATCATAAAATTCTTCATCGCGTTCCTCCCTCTGAGATACTAACAACGTCGTTATGGCTACATTATAACTCTGATAAAACGGGTTTGCTTGACGATTTGAGCATGAATAAAGAGATGTCACCTTTTTTCGCAAAGTTCTTTATGCTCCAAGTCTAAGATTTTACCGGCTTCTTATATTCCAAAGCAAGGGCAACAGCGGCGTTCCATTCATTGATGGAGCGCTTACCCCTTGCACGTGTATCTTAAGCTTGTTGTATTTTTCTCGTCATCCGGACCGGCATGGTGTTGTATTCAACCAAGGAGTTTCATGTTTGCATAAACATATATTCCGGAATCGACGGAAGTAGTGAATCCAAGAAAAACTGTTCCCGATGAGGTAGCCGCTCCTGTTGTGCAAAGGATTTTAAAACATTATGAAAACCGCCCATTTAAAAGCCTGCGACAAAAACAAAGCCCTGTGCTATAATAAACAGCAAAGCTTACAGCATATAAATGAAGCACCTTTTTATTATTAATAGCAGAAAGCATTGGAAAACACGCTATGGAAAGAACGGTTAAGCACGAAATTCACCGGTATATTGAAAATCATAAAGAGGAACTCG
>JAFADM010000542.1 GCA_023424865.1 Bacillota bacterium
TTAATGCCTCCAGGTATACAAGGAGGACTGAAATATCCGAAGGCGATACCCCCGATATGCGGGAAGCCTGCCCCAGTGAAGAGGGTCTTTGACCGTTAAGCTTCTGTCTTGCCTCCAGACTGAGGCCGTGAATACCGGAATAATCCAAGTTCTCGGGCAAAAGCCTTCCTTCCATGCGCTTAAACTGCTCAATCTGCTGCATTTGCCGGTTTAAATAGCCCTCATACTTAATGGTAATGGCTACCTGCTCTAAAACATCAGGCTCCAGCTCTGCATTTAGTCCCAACTCCTCCAGATCCTCGTAGTTTATCTCCGTACGCTTTAAAAGATCATAGAGGCGAAGGCCTGCAGACAAGAGTGAGCTTCCTCTTTTTGCAAGAAAAGCTGTTGTCTGTTCGTTGGGCTTTAGAACAGTAGCCTTAAGCCGATTTAACTCGTTTTCAATTTTTTCTTTTTTCCCCATAAAACGGTTATAGCGTTCCTGTGAAACCAGCCCGATTTCATAACCGATGGCGGTAAGACGCATATCCGCATTGTCCTGACGCAGCCAAAGCCGGTATTCCGCTCTGGAGGTCATCATACGGTATGGCTCGTTTGTTCCTTTAGTAACAAGATCATCAATAAGTACGCCGATATAGGCCTGAGACCTATCAAGAATCAGGGGGGGCTTGTTCTTAAGCTTAAGTGCTGCGTTGATCCCTGCCATGATGCCCTGAGCCGCAGCTTCCTCGTACCCGGAGCTTCCGTTTATCTGGCCTGCGGAAAAAAGTCCTGAGACCTCTTTTAATTCCAGGGACAGTTTGAGCTGAGTAGGATCAACACAGTCATACTCTATAGCGTAGGCAGGCCGCATGATAGAGGCCTTTTCAAGACCTGGAAGGGTTTTTATCATTTTAACCTGAACATCCTCAGGCATGCTGGAGGACATGCCCTGAAGGTACATTTCCTCCGTATTAAGGCCCATGGGCTCCACAAAGATTTGATGGCTTTCCTTATCCGCAAAGCGGACAATTTTATCCTCTATAGAGGGGCAGTATCTTGGGCCAACACCTTTGATCTCACCGCCATAGAGGGGAGAGCGATGCAAATTTTCTTTAATAACCCGGTGAGTTTCTTCATTGGTATGGGTCAGATGACAGGATACCTGGTTCTTTTTTATTTCGGCAGTTAAAAAGGAGAAGGGTGTAACCGTATCGTCTCCCGGCTGCTCCTCCATTTTACTGAAATCCACACTCCGCCGGTTAATTCGTGCCGGCGTTCCTGTCTTAAAGCGCATAAGTCGAACACCCAGATCCAAAAGGCTGCCGGAGAGCCTTCCTGCGGGGAAAAGTCCGTCAGGACCTCCGCTGTAGCTTGTGCTGCCTATAATGATACGGCCTTTCAGGTAGGTTCCCGTTGTAAGCACAACTGCCTTGCAGCGATAGATGGTTCCTGTATGGACACGAACGCCTGTAATGCTTTTTTCACCTTCCAGAACCTCATAAAGCAGCTCGATAACCTCTGCTTGCTTCACATCCAGATTTTCCTGAAGCTCTACCACATGCTTCATATGCATCTGATACGCCCGGCGGTCAATTTGAGCTCGCAAGGAATAAACCGCGGGCCCTTTGGCCCGGTTTAGAATTTTTGACTGTATAAAGGTTGCATCCGCCGAAAGGCCCATTTGGCCGCCCAGAGCATCCAGCTCTCTTACAAGCTGCCCCTTGGCTGTCCCTCCGATATTGGGATTGCATGGCATATTGGCAATGCTATCCAAATTCATTCCGAAAAGGAGGGTGGATACGCCCATTCTTGCGGCAGCCAGTGCAGCTTCACACCCGGCGTGTCCGGCGCCAACCACCACAAGATCGTATTCCCCTCCGATAAATTCGTTCATCTTAAAACCTGCCTTTCCCCGTGTACCTGCTTATATACCATGTGACTATAAAATTACTTTCCCAGACAGAATTTTGAAAAGATGGCATGGAGAACATCCTCCGAGGCATGATGCCCCGTGATCTTACCCAATTCCTCAAGCCCGGCTTTAATATCCATGGCGGCCATGTCCAGCGTCAAACCGCCGGTTACAGCCTCAAGGGCACTTTTCAATAAATCCAGCGCTGTCCTTATATGCCCTTCATGACGTGCATTGGTTAAAAGAACATCATTTTCGGACTGTCCCGCATTCTGCTTTGCAAAGGTCAAAAGCTTTTCTTCCAAAACGTCCACGCCATGACCCCGGGCAACTGAAATAAAAAGGGTTTCCTCGGGTAAAAGAGCTGAAAAGCTTTGCTTTTGTTCATCTTCCATTAAATCCGTCTTATTTACAAGTACAAAAACCTTTTTTCCCTTATTCCGAATCTCCTTGTAAAGGAGCTGATCCTGTTCTTCATAAGTTTTCGAGCCATCCAAAAGATAAAGAATGCAGTCAGCGTTTTGGACTGCTTCCCAGCTTTTTTCCACACCCATTTTTTCAATGGTGTCCGCCGTTTCCCTTACTCCCGCCGTATCAAAAAGCTTAACCGGCAGACCCTTTATATTAACAAATTCCTCCAGTACATCTCTTGTCGTTCCGGGTATATCGGTAACAATGGCGCGATTTTTTCCTGCAAGACGGTTAAGGAGGGAGGATTTGCCGGCATTTGGCCTTCCAATAATGGCTACCTCCATACCCTCTCTTAATATTTTTCCATAATGAAAGCTGTTTAAAAGTGCTTCCAGATTAACGATCATTTGATCGATTTCTTTCTCGGCCTTTTTAAGAGTCACCTCTTCGGCATCGTATTCGGGATAATCCAGATTAACCTCAATTCGCGCCAGAAGATCAATTAAAGCTTCCCTCATGACGTCAAGCTTATGGGAAAGAGCTCCTTCAAGCTGTCTTACAGCAACCTTCTGTACCTCGTCGGTTCGAGCCTGAATAAGATCCATTACAGCCTCAGCCTGGGAAAGATCCATGCGGCCATTTAAAAAGGCTCTTTTTGTAAATTCACCTGGCTCGGCAGGCCGGACACCCAGTCCAAAAAGCAGACTCAGGATCTTTCTTGTAACAACATACCCGCCATGGCAGCTTATTTCAACAATATCTTCCCTTGTGTAGGAGCGAGGTGCCGCCATTTTTGTTAGAAGCACCTCATCAACAGCTAAATGATCCTGTGGGGAAACAACTTTACCGTATTGGACGGTATGAGTCTTCTGATTGATAACCTTCTCCTTGCCCTTAAATAGCTTGTCGGCATAAAAGAAGGCCTCCTCTCCGCTTATCCGGATGATGGCAATGCCGCCGCTGCCGGGCGGTGTGGATAGGACTGCGATGGTATCCGTCATTTTTTGCTCCTCCAATAGGACTTTTGCGCTTTCAGGATCAAAAAGGGACAACGAAAACTCCGTTGCCCCTTTTTTCCCGTTTACATCTTATGCTTCACGTTTTTACGAACCCTGACGGTACCTGACAACCACCTTGCGGTTGGGTTCTTCGCCGCTTGATTGGGTATCCACATACTTGTGATTTTGCAGGGTTGCATGTATGATACGCCTTTCATAGGGGTTCATAGGTTCAAGAGACACACTTCTCCTGGTTCTGACCACCCTTTCGGCAACCTTCTCCGCCAGCCTTTTTAACGTTTCTTCACGCTTGCTTCGGTAGTCGGCCACATCCAAAATCACACGGAGATAGTTTTCGGAATGCTTGTTAACAACCAGGCTTAAAAGGTATTGCAGGGCATCAAGAGTTTCGCCTCTACGGCCGATTACAATACCGATATTGTCACCGCTTAATTTTACGGTCATTTGCTCTTCATCAATGGCGATATCGGCATGTGCTGTTATTTCCATTTTGTCAAAGATGGGCTTCAAGAAGTTAATTACCACTTCCTCAAGGCCTTCCTTCTGAGTCACACGGACAACAGCATTTTTATTACCGATAAAACCAAGAAGTCCCTTGTTTCCTTCATTGATGATTTCAATGGTCACATCGTCCTTTTCAAGACCGAGTTCATCCAGAGCAAGCCGTATGGCGTCATCTACGGTTTTAGCTTCTTTTAGAGTCGTCTTTAACAATTTCTTTCGCCTCCTTGCCCTTTTTAAAGAGGGCCGTCAAAGATTTTTGTTGTATGAAGGACAAAATGTTGTTGATCGTCCAGTAAAAAGAGAGTCCGCAGGGGGTTGTCAAGCCTATCCACAATGTCATAAGGGGGCTGAAAAAAAGAAGGCTTTTATTAGCAAAGGCAGTATTGGGTGCTCCCTTTTTATTACCGTTGGAAGGCGGCTGCTGAGGCATCATTAAATAGGATGTAAAATAAGTAGTGAGTACGGCCAGGATCAGCAGAATTAAAGGAGGGAAATTAGTTGCGGGATCAGCCATAAGTGTTGTTGGGTTAAAAGTAGGCACTAAGCCAAAATTGAAAACATTAAACATTTTCAGATTAAACTTTTGCAGCACCTGCTTGTGTTCTTCGTTTAAAGACGCAGCGTTCTGAACAATATCCGGATTCCCATGAATGGCATCCATGAGCTTAATTTCAAAATAATAATCTTTTTGGGAAAATTTCTGATAGACAGCCAGGGGGTCATCTTTAATCTGATTAAATTCGCCTTCACCTATAGCGCTTTCACTTAAAAGTCCTGCCTGCACTGAAGCAACGGTCATTTCACCTACCGCCTTAGCCGGAATTTCAATCATATAAGACATAGGCATACGAATAACATAGAACAGCGCTATAAGAATAGGCATCTGAATGAGGAGGGGAAGACAGCCGGAAGCAGGATTATAGCCTTTGTCCTGATAGAGCTTCATGGTTTCCTGATTCAGCTTTTCCTTATCATGCTTGTAGCGCTCCTGAATGCGAGCGATTTCAGGCTGAATTTCCTGCATTTTCTGACCTGAACGTATTTGCTTGACGGAAAGGGGAAGTAAAATTAATTTGTAGACAATGGTGAACAATAGGATAGAAAGGGCATAGTTCTCAAAGCCAATCGTATTATATATGAAATACATCAGCTTACCAAAGAGCATACCAATAGAGCTCAATATAGCCTGCATTTTTTCTCCCTCCGGATGTTTATTTAACGGGATCGTAACCCCCGGGATGAAAGGGATGGCACTTCAATACTCGCTTTAGGGCAAGATAGGAACCCTTTAAAGCACCATACTTTTCAATGGCTTGCGCAGCATACTGGGAACATGTTGGATAAAATCGACAGGAGGGTACGCCCTTCAAAGGAGAAATTGCTTTCCTATAAAAATGTATTATTCCCAATAAAACAGTTCTCATACGTCCTTTTCCCTAGTCAAGACATCCAATTTATTTAGATTATACCTCATCTCTTTCCCAATGCTGTGAAGATTCACATAATCTTCTGCTTTTCTGGCAATGACAACAACATCAAATCCCTTTGCCAGCCTTTGATCCAAAAGCCTTATGTTCTCCCTAATAAGCCGCCGCATACGATTCCGTTCCACACTTTTACCAACCTTTTTGCTGGCGGTTATCCCTATACGCGTTTCGTTCAGTCGATTAGGCAGCACATAAATGACCAGAAAAGAGGTCGCAGAGTATTTTCCTTTTGTATAGACCCTTTGAAATTCCTTATTCTTTGTTAAAACAGGCAGTTTACTCATACATTTCTCACACATTCTTATAAAAAGAAAAGACCAATTACATGGTCTTTATGCAGTTAATGTTTTTCTGCCCTTCAGTCTTCTTCTTCTAAGCACGTTTCTTCCATTTGCAGTCTTCATTCTCTTTCTGAAGCCGTGTTCTGCTTTCCGCTGCCTCTTCTTGGGCTGATAGGTACGAATCATGACAGCACCTCCGTTTCTATAATTCAATTAATCATTTACAAATTAGGACACCAGCAAATATTATATAATGGAGCATAGACCAAAGTCAAGCAGTAGTATACAAGGATTGTGTTGAAACACGATTTGAAGTCTGTTATATTTAATTATACGGCTATAATATTGGAGGAATTTCTAATGGCATCTGGCATAAGGGATATCTGGGCTGAAACGCTTAAGCTTCTCGAAGAGGAAATGACAAGCGTAAGCTTCAGTACCTGGATAGAACCTGTATCCCCGGTATCAATCGAAAAAAATATTTTTCTGTTGGAAGTTCCGTCGGAATTCAATCTTGGCATTATTAAATCCCGTTACAGGGATCTGATACAAAACGCGGTAAGGCATATAACTAAAAGAGATCTTGAGATTGAGCTATACGTCAAATCAACGGATAGCACTCCTCCGCCCAAGGAAGTTCCGGTGGAGGATACCACCCCGGTTTGGTCCATATTAAATCCTAAATATACCTTCAGCACCTTTGTAAAAGGAAACGGCAATCAACTGGCCCATGCGGCAGCCCTTGCGGTGGCCGAATCACCTGCAGCGGCCTATAACCCTCTTTTTATTTATGGGGGAGTTGGTCTTGGCAAAACGCATCTTATGCACGCCATCGGCCATTATGTTGTTGAACAGAACAGCAATGCCAAAGTCCTTTACACCTCTTCCGAAAAGTTCACAAACGAACTCATTAATGCCATTAAGGACGATAGAAATGAAGAATTCCGGAATAAATACCGGAACATAGATGTTCTTCTCATTGACGATATCCAGTTCATTGGAGGTAAGGAGCGAACCCAGGAAGAGTTTTTTCATACCTTCAACGCACTGTATGAAGCCAATAAGCAAATTGTTCTTTCCAGTGATAAACCCCCAAAAGAAATTCTTACATTGGAGGATCGTTTGCGGTCCCGGTTTGAATGGGGTCTTATTGCCGATATCCAGGCTCCCGATACGGAGACACGTATCGCCATTCTTCGAAAAAAATCGCAGATGGAGCGTTACGATATCCCCAATGAGGTTTTGGGCTTTATTGCTGACAATATTGAGTCGAATATACGGGAACTGGAAGGGGCACTAAATCGGGTTATTGCCTATGCGTCGCTTACAGGGAGTCCCATTACTCTTGAACTTGCCCAGGATTGCTTAAAGCAAATTCTTGCGGGAATTTCTGTTGCCAATATTAACCATAGTTCGATCATGAAGGTTG
>JAFADM010000557.1 GCA_023424865.1 Bacillota bacterium
CCGATGTGGATACCTATCGAAGAGCCACCACCGACGGCAAGATGTGGATTGCACAGCTGGAAGCCTCCGAGCGTGAACGCACCGGCATCAAGAGCCTTAAAATACGCTACAATGAAAATTTCGGCTACTACATAGAGGTCACCAAGGCCAATATACCACAGGTTCCCAACGATTATGTACGCAAGCAAACCCTGGTTAACTGCGAACGGTTCACCATGGAAGAGCTGACAAAGCTTGAGCACACCCTTTTAGGCGCGGAAAAGAAGGTGGTGCAGCTGGAATACGAGCTGTTCTGCCAGATCCGGGATACGGTATCCGCCCAGGTGAGACGGCTTAAAATGACAGCTGACAGTGTGGCGGAGCTGGATGCCGTCTGCTCCTTTGCCGAGGTAGCCGAAAGAAACGGCTATGTCCGGCCCGAGGTACATAACGGAAGTACGGTTGAAATTACCGGAGGACGCCATCCGGTGGTGGAAAGGGTGCTTAAGGATTCACCCTTTGTTCCCAACGATACCCTTTTAGACGGTGAGGAGAACCGTATTGCCATTCTTACCGGCCCCAATATGGCCGGTAAATCCACCTATATGCGCCAGGTAGCCATGATGGCCCTTCTGGCCCAGGCCGGATCCTTTGTACCCGCCGATTCGGCCCGAATAGGGCTGGCAGATCGTATTTTCACCCGGGTTGGAGCCTCCGACGACCTGGCCTCGGGTCAGAGTACCTTCATGGTTGAGATGTCGGAGGTTGCCAATATCCTTCAAAATGCAACCGCACGAAGCCTTCTTATCCTGGATGAAATCGGCCGGGGGACAAGCACCTATGACGGCCTGAGCATAGCCTGGGCCGTGGTGGAGTACATCAATGACAGGGCTAAAATGGGTGCGCGTACCTTATTTGCTACCCATTACCATGAGCTCTCCGAGCTGGAGGAAAAGCTTCATGGTATTAAAAACTATTGTGTACAGGTAAGAAAAAAGGGTGAGGATATCCTTTTTCTCAGAAAAATCGTAAGGGGAGGGGCCGACAGAAGCTACGGCGTAGAGGTAGCCCGTCTGGCAGGCATTCCCCAGGTGGTTATCGACAGGGCGAGGGTCATTCTTGAAGAGCTTGATGCGGCGGATATTAACCAGGGCGTAAAAAAGAAAAAACAGAAGCCGGTGGAAGGGCAGCTGGATTTGTTTGCTTCGGGGGCTCTTTCAAAGGCGGAACGGGATGTGCTGGATGAGCTTAGGATGCTGGATCCTTCGGCTATGACACCGCTGGACGCCTTAAATAAGCTCTATGGCCTTCAGCAAAAATTGAAATAGGCTGGGTTTAGCCTGAATTTACATATTAAGTCACACAGAAAAGAGAAATTATGGGAAATATAATCATACTGGATGATGTGACCTCCAATCAAATAGCTGCCGGTGAAGTTATTGAGCGTCCCGCCTCCGTGGTTAAGGAAATGGTGGAAAACGCCATTGACGCAGGTTCTACGGCAATAACCGTTGAAATACGCAACGGGGGCATTGCCTATATCCGGGTAACGGACAATGGCTGCGGTATGGAAGGGGATGATGTGGAAATCGCCTTTGAACGCCATGCCACCAGTAAGCTAAGACGCATAGAGGATCTGGACGTGCTGTCCACCATGGGCTTTCGTGGAGAGGCCCTGGCCTCCATTGCAGCTGTCTCCCATCTTGAGGTGACCACACGAACTGAATCGGCCTCGCTGGGAACCGTGCTGCGCCTGGAGGGCGGTGTTGTAAAGGAGGTAAGCCAGGCAGGCTCCCCCAAAGGGACCAGCTTCGTGGTTAAAAATCTTTTTTATAATACACCTGCCCGCTACAAGTTTTTAAAGCGTGACAGTACGGAAGCCGGGTATGTGTCCGACATTCTTGAAAAGCTTGCGCTGGCGCATCCCCATATCAGCTTTAAGCTTATTTCCAATCGGCAGCCCCAGCTTTTTACACCGGGCAATAACGACTTATTAAGCGTTATTTACAGTATCTATGGAAAAGAAATTTCCAAAGCTGTACTCCCTGTGGAATACGAAGGCGGCGGCATTGAGGTGAGGGGCTTTGTAGGACGTCCGGAGGCCGCCAGAGGAACCCGGGCGGGCCAGTCTGTCTTCTTAAACGGACGTTATATTAAGAGCAAAACGGCCACTGCAGCTCTCGAGGATGCCTGCAGGACTCTGTTTATGCAAAACAAGTTTCCCTTTGCCGTGCTTATACTTAAGGCATCGCCGGAAAGCTTTGATGTCAACGTGCACCCTCAAAAGCTGGAGGTCCGTTTTGCAGATGAAGGAGCGCTTTTTTCAGCCGTGTATCACGGTGTAAAAAATGCCTTTTTGTCTACCTCGCTCATAAGAGCTTACGAAACCCCTTATAAGGAAAGTCCGGATACGGCCCAAAACACCGGTTTTTATGAAAACAGGCCGGGTTTCGGGGGAAAGAGCAATGTAAGCTATGATCAAATAGCTTTAAGTCCCCAGAAAGGTGAGCCGAACGTGCCGGCTGCCGACGGTAACCCGGCAGCAGAGGAGCCTTTAAAGAGGCCTGTTAACTATGATAAGACCCTAACCTCTCTTGATATTAAGAATACTCAGGTTACGGTGAGGGAGCAGGATTTCAATGAGCAGGCGAGGGCCGGGACGCCGGCAGCATGGCAGGAAAAGTCCCTTGAAAGCGGATCTGACGGGGAGATAGACCGGGATGCGGAAAGAAATAGGGAGAGAGACAGGAAAAAAGATTGGGATTTGGATAGAGACAGCGAAGGTGATAGAGAAAGAAACCTGGGGATTGAAAATGAAAGTGAGCTAAAGGCTTCGGCAGGGGAAGCTGCTGCTTCCATACAGCAAACAGAGCTTAACACCCGTCTTCATCCGACATTGGAGGAAAACAGCCTGGAGGAGCCGGATACTGAAAAACATGCTCCGGAAGATGAAAGCCGTTTCTCAACCAATAAAGGGGATGGGGAAAAGCCGGTCTTACAGGAAAGCACTGCTTTTGCCGGCAAATCGGAGCCGGAAGGCATTTTGGAGCTTAAAGAGGCGGAAATTGTAGGCCATGTATTTGATACCTATATTATTTTGCAGCACGGGCACGCCATGTTTTTAATTGACCAGCATGCCGCTCACGAACGCATCCGTTATGAGGTGCTAAAGGAAGGCATAGCCAGGGGAGAGGTTCGCTCCCAAATTCTGATTGCTCCCTTGCCTGTAAAGCTCTCCGGGACAGAGTATGACTTTGTTATGAGCCGGTTGGAGGATTTTGAGCTTATCGGCTTTGAGCTGGAGCCTTTCGGTATGGGTACTCTTTTAATAAGAAGCGTCCCCGAGCTGTATGACGGAAGCTTTGGCCCTTCGGATTTTCAGGAGATCGTAGGACGGTTTATGGAAACCGGACGCCGAAATACCGGAATAAGCGATGAGACCCTTTACCTCATGTCCTGCAAAAGTGCCCTAAAGGCTAACCGGGCTATGGAAAGGGAGGAAATAAGGCATATTCTTAAGGAGCTGGCACGGATGGAAAATCCCTATACCTGTGTCCATGGACGTCCGGTTATTATACGCCTTGAAAAAAAGGAACTGGAAAAATGGTTCAAAAGGATTGTATAGGCTGGACGAAGGGAGATTTTTTTATGATTAAAGCGGTTGCGAAATGCTGCTTATGTGTCGTCTGGATTATCCTATTAAGTGCTTGCTCCAATCAAAGCAGCTCCTTTCTTGTTGTTTCGGACTATGATTATTTTATGGATGCGGGTGATTTGGGTTTCTACAAAAAAGGAGACCTTTATGGCTTTATTAACCTCAATGGACAAGCTTCCGAGCTCAAGCCCTTTACTCTGGAGGATACGTTAAGTGAAGCAATCAATCTGGAAACAGTGAAATGCTTTAATGGCATGGCTGTTTTCTCTACCGTACCATCTGCTGAAGGCGGCAAATCCTTAGAAGGCTTTATGGATTTACAGGGTAATGTGGTAATGAAAGAGGAATGGGAAGGGCTGTCCGTGTTCAATAGCTCGGGATATGCAGCGGTTTATGACCAAAGGCTTGCTAAATATGTTATCATCGGTAAAAGTGGCGATACAGTAAGAGAAAGCCAATCCTACATCGAGTCCTATTATCCCTGTGAGGATATTTTCATTTTAAGTGATGATTCCGACTCAACAAATTCACATTTGGGATACTATGTGTTGGATAAGGACTTGAATCTTTTGCTTGATAATTTGCAGGTCTATTACCAGTCAGGGCCGGAGCTTGCCCATACAAGGCAGAATTCATCTATAAAAAAGATAATAAGTATTACACTTATCAAATTGCATGCAAAGAAACAAATGCTGAATTTAATGATTATGAAGCTTTGATGAATAATGAGAAAGATTTCATTGAAGAGTGTGAAGCGACGTATGCCAATTATTATGAGCATAAGGTAATGACAGAGAGCTATAACGGTGTCTATATTGAGTATGATGAAAGTGCGGACAGGTATTGGCTGACAGATAAAAATGGAAAAAAGCTCTTTGAACCGGATCGGGATATAACCGGTCTGACTTACCTGAAAGAAAAGGTTATTCGCGGCATAAGCCGTACAACAGGCAAGACTGTTGTTATTTTTAATAAGAACTTTAAATATACCGGGTTGCCCGAGGCTTTGCAATGATCTGTTTTTTTATAGAATTTTGGTTCGTTATTTGGTTTAATTGAGCGCGGAGTAAGGTTTATACCTATTCCGATTCAAAGTTTTATAGAAACGGTTTATAGAGGATAGTTTGCATACGCGATTTGGATAAGTAAAACTGGATTAAGTATTCCTTTGAAAGGCAGGCTGAGTTTTGGATAAAGTGATTGTGATTGCCGGTCCGACAGCTTCGGGCAAGACGGCGCTGGCTATCGCTCTGGCTAAGGAAGTGGGCGGAGAAATAATTTCTGCCGACTCTATGCAAATTTACCGCAATATGGATATAGGGACTGCCAAACCCTCCCTGGAGGAGAGAGAAGGCGTTCCTCATCATTTAATAGATATTATTGAACCGGACACTCCCTTTAGCGTGGTTCATTTTAAGGAAAGGGCCGAGGAATGCATAAAAGCTGTTCTGTCCAGGGGGAGAATACCCATCATCGCAGGAGGAACCGGCCTTTACATTAATGCACTGGCTTATAACCTCACTTTTTCCGAATCAACGGGAAACGAAGCCTTTCGTAAGGAGATGCAGGCGCTGGCCCTGGAAAAAGGCTCTATTTTCCTCTATGAGAAGCTTAAGGACGTGGATCCTAAAGGAGCCCTTGCCATTCATCCAAACAATGTGGTGAGGGTTATACGGGCCCTGGAGGTTTACCAGGCAACCCAAAGGCCTATATCTGAGCACCGGGAGGAATCAAGGCTTGTGCCGCCTCCGTATGATTACCGGCTTTTTGCCCTCACTTTGGACAGAAGTGGACTCTATGAGCGCATTGAGCGCAGAGTTGACATTATGATGGAAAAAGGGCTGTTTGAAGAAGTAAGGAAGCTTTTAAACGCCGGTTATTCACCGGAGCTTCAATCCATGCAGGCCATCGGCTATAAGGAATGCATCGCTGCACTGGAAAATCGAATTAGCCGGGAGGAGGCCATCGCTGCAATCAAGCTTGGAACAAGACATTACGCAAAGCGCCAAATAACCTGGTTTAAAAAGCTTGACGGCATAAATTGGCTCGATCCGGACAAAACAGATTTGCGGGCAATGATAAAAATATTGACGGGATAACTTGAATAATCCCGGCAGTTTTAGTAAAATGAGGGCAGATTAATGATTTTATATCAGTTTATTTTTGGCACAAGGAGGAAAAGGCCGTGA
>JAFADM010000606.1 GCA_023424865.1 Bacillota bacterium
AAACGATCTTTTTCATACCGTAGTGCTGGACGGTGCCCTTCCCCGAAAAACCTTTTCCATGGGTGAAGCCCATGAAAAACGCTTTTACTTCGAAGCCCGCAGAATTGCCTACTGAGGTCTACTGAGGCCTACTGAGGTCTACTGAGGCCTGCTAAGTCCTACTGAGAATTGCCACGAGGCGATGCCACAGCGGCAAATACCACCTGGTTCCCGGCTTTTTAAGCCAATTTACGGATTTCACAATGCCATAGAAGCAGGCTTCACCCCTGGAGCCTGCTTTTTAACAACTCCAGGATACGTTTTTCAAGTCTTGAGACTTGCACCTGAGAAATCCCCAGCTTCTTTGCTACTGTTTGCTGGGTTTGTCCCGAATAATAACGCATGAGAATGAGGGATTTTTCACGGTTGCTAAGCTGTTTAAGCGCACTGTAAAGAGAGATGCGTTCTACCGTTTCAGATTCGTTATTCCCCTCTTCGTTAATTATCCGGTCAATGAGGCGGCTTTCCGAGCCATCCTCATCCTCATATTCCCTGAACAGGGACTCAGGAGCCCGTGAAGCTTCCATGGCGTGGATAACTTCTTCCGGTTCCACCTGTAAAGCCTCCGCCAGCTCTGCGATGGTGGGTGGCCTTCCCAGGGTCTGTTCAAGCTTTTCACTCATATCACGGGTCTTCAAACACAGCTCCTTAAGGCTGCGGCTTACCTTGATGGCCCCGTCGTCTCTGAAATACCTACGAATTTCGCCAAGAATCATTGGAACCGCATAAGTAGAAAACTTTACATTGAAGGAGGTATCAAATTTATCCACGGCCTTGATAAGGCCTATGCAGCCAATCTGAAACAAATCCTCCGTTTCCACATTCCGATTCCGAAAACGCCTGACCACACTCCATACCAGTCCGGTATTGCTGTCCACCAGAGCGTTACGCGCTTCGCCATCGCCGCTTTGAGCCCGCATAATCAAATCGTTTAAGGACTCATCACTATAGCTACTCATAATTCATGCCTGCCTGTTTTCCAGATGTTTGGTCATGACAATGCGCGTTCCCTTACCTGGTGCGGATTCAACAGTCAAGCTGTCCATAAAGGTTTCCATTACCGTAAAGCCCATGCCGGATCGCTCCAAATCGGGCCGTGTTGTATACAAGGGTGTTTTAGCCTGCTCCACATCCGGTATCCCTTTGCCGAAATCCTGTACGCTTATTTCAATCCAGTCGTGAAAAAGGAGGCATTCCATAACAATGGTTCCCTCGCCTTCCTCATAACCGTGTACAATGGCATTGGTAACGGCCTCCGAAACCGCCGTCCGGATATCGGCAAGGATATCAATGGGCGGATCGGCCTGCGCTGCAAAGGAAGCTGCAACCACTCTGGCGAAGGATTCATTGGCTGACTTGCTTAAAAATTCCGTTTTCATCTTGTTGATTGGCTGCATACCACAAAACCTCACAATTCCTTACATTCATTGGTTTAATCCATATCGACGACGGATTCAATCCGGGACATTTTAAGAAGCTTTTCAATTTCCGGCTTCGGTTTTCGAAGCCTCATCCTGCCTCCTACACTGTTTACCCTGCTCAGGCGTCCCATGATAAGACCGATGCCGGCACTGTCCATAAAGGTCACCTTGGATAAATCCATAATCATATTTTTGACAGGCTCCATGAGAAATTTGCTGTCAATGCGCTCCCGTGCCCGCGAAGCGGTATGATGATCCAGTTCCCCTTCCATCATGACGACCAGTGCATTGCCTTCCTTGCAGAATCTGACATCCATTCAATCACCCCTTCAAATTGATGAATCAAAAGACATAAGCCTTTAATCTATCTATTTCTTTATTTCCCAGGTCATTCCTTTATTTAGGGTTGAATAAAATAGCGCTTCCTTTTTTCTCATGCTGCAAAGCGGTGCTTTACGTATCGAAGGTGCACTTTGGATGCGAGTAGAACTGCTGAGGGCTTTATCTGTGGAAGGTATCCTCTGCGATTCGGTCTATTTTTCTGAGACGGTGGTTTACACCGGATTTGGACAGGGGCGGATTTAGCATCTTCCCCAGCTCGATAAGGCTCACATCAGGGTTTTCAAGCCTCAGCCTGGCAATATGGTACAAGCCTTCGGGAAGGCTTTCCAACCCTATATGATCCTTTATCCGGCGAATATTTTCAACCTGCCGCAGAGAGGCATTTACTGTTTTTTCCAAATTCGCGGTTTCACAATTGACAATGCGATTGACCTGATTGCGCATATCCTTCACAATACGGATATTTTCCAGATTCATAAGAGCAGTGTGTGCTCCCACCACATTGAGGAAATCCACGATTTCCTGACCCTCTTTTAAATAAATCAAGAAATGTCCCTTACGGATAATCTGCCGGGATTCAATACCAAAATCCTTTAGAAAATGCAGCGCTTCCTCCGCCAGGCTTTTGTTCGGGAAGGTTATTTCCAGATGATAGGATCTGTCGGGATCCGATATGGAGCCGGTTGCAAGAAAACAGCCCCTTAAATAGGCTCTCTTGCAGCAGCGGCTTTTAAGCGGATAGGGTATGTAGGACAGTCCTGCGTTTCCGTTTATCAAGCTAATGCCCATATCCTCAAGAAAGGTAAGGCTCCGGTCGGAAGCAATGGCTGTAAAATCCAGGCGGTAAACCGCATGGCTTCTAAACCGCCGGGTTTTGAGCATTTTTACATCTGGTGCATTTGCATACAAGGCTTTAACCTCGGCAAACAGCCTCCGGGACAAAGGCGAGTTTTCCGTAACAAATAAAATGCCTTTTGTTCCTTCTCCGGAACGCAGTGCAAGTCCCGCTCTTAGAATGCCTGCCATTTCGCTTTTTTTACAGCATGGCTGTACTTCCTCCAGCCTGCTTAATTCGTTTTTTACTTCCAATGAAAATGACAAAGGCCTGCCTCCTTTATTAACCGCAAAGCATAAATGCAATTATTTTGTCTTTGTTCTCGGGGTATGGCCATAGGCCTTATAAATATCCATAATCGCCTGGGCGAGCTTTTCAGGATCATGACGTACATAATCCCCTGCCAGCTTTACCAGATCCTTTTCAATAAGCCTGATTCCCATACGCTTAACATGGGATAAATCCACCATAACGGGCTCAGCACCGTCCTCCAGGTATTTTTTTGTTGCCGCAGCCTTGATTTTTCCGCTGTTAACCAGGCAATAATCCACACAGACACTGCCGGCATGGAAAAACAGCGCTTCCAAGTGATTCCCCACCGTATACCCATCGGTTTCTCCGGGCTGGGTCATAATGTTGCAGGCATAGAGGCGCAGTCCCATGGCTGATTCCAAAGCCTTCCCCATGCCCTCCACCAGAAAATTAGGTATTATGCTGGTGTAAAGGCTGCCGGGGCCAAGAACAATCATATCGGCATCCCGGATGGCATCCAGTATGGCAGGAAGGGGCTTGACCTTTGGCTTGTCAAAGGAAACCCGGCGAATTTTACCTGGGTGAGTGGTGTGATGGGCACCGATGCGGGATTCGCCCCGAATAACGGTACCGTCCTCCAATTCTGCCACCAGGTACACATTTTCTTCCGTTACCGGATAGACTCTGCCGGTTACCGCCAGCACCTCTCCCATATGGCGAACAGCCTGCTCAAAGCTTCCCGAAATGCCGCACATGGCAGCCAGAAACAAATTGCCGAAGCTTTGCCCCTTAAGGCTTCCGTCTGTAAACCGGTAGTCCAGAAGCTTTTCCAGCACAGGCTCGGTTTCGGCCAGGGCCAGAAGGCAGTTTCTTATATCACCTGGAGGAAGCATGCCCAGATCGGTTCGAAGGGCGCCGGAGCCTCCGCCATCGTCCGCCACGGTAATAATGGCAGTAATATTGCTGCTGTATTGCTTAAGTCCCCGGAGCAGGGTGGAAATCCCTGTTCCTCCGCCTATTACAACGATTTTGGGCCCTGCGGCCAGAACTTTTCTTTTATAAAGAATATCGCCGATTTGCTGTACATTGGACGGGCTTTTTAAGATACCGTTGGAATAGACACTGACAAATTTAACAAATATGCGTTTGAGACATTCAATAAGGCTGTAAACGCCGATTATGGCCAATAGAATACTGACCCCAATTTGGATTGGTCCGATTTCCAGATCCTTTAATAGCACCAACAGAGCGGCAGCCAGCATTAACACGCCGAAAATTCCGGTTATCAGCCACTCTTTAAACCGAAAGCCAATTTGTACCCACTTAATGGTTTTCACTTTTTTACACCCCGGTCATCTTTTTCGATATCCCGATGCTCGACAACCACGCTGATTTCCTTTTGCTTAATAAGGGCACTGATGTGATTGGTTATTGTAACGGAACGATGCTTGCCGCCTGTGCAGCCAATGCCTACCACAAGCTGCGATTTGCCTTCCTTGACATACTGGGGCACCAAGAAGCTAATCATATCGTAGAGCTTGTCCAAGAAAATTTTGCTCTCCGGAAAGGACATGACATAATTTGCGACCGCTTCATCCATTCCGGTTTTTTCCTTCATTTCCGGTATGTAGTAGGGATTAGGAATGAAGCGGACATCAAAGACCAGATCACAGTCCATCGGAATGCCGTATTTAAAGCCAAAGGAGACTAAATTGACAATAAGCCCTTTAAAGGTTTTGCCCATAAGAAAAACATTGTGTATTTCTTCTTTAAGCTGCCGCGGAATAAGGTTGGACGTATCGATAATGTAGTCGGCCTTTTCCTTTACCGGCTGAAGAATACGCCTTTCCTCCGCGATTCCGTCGGATACCCTGCCGTCGGGAGAAAGAGGGTGCATACGGCGGGTTTCCTTGAAGCGCTTTATGAGTACGCTGTCGCTGGCATCTAAAAACAAGATGCGATATTCAACTCCCGTTTCCTCTAAATGATGAAGAGCGGGCACCAGATCCAAAAACATGGCCCCGCCCCGGATATCCATAATAAGCGCAATTCTCTCAATCCCCGTTTTTGCCTGGAGACAGACCTCCGCAAATTTAGGTATGAGGGACGGAGGCATATTGTCCACACAAAAATAGCCGATGTCTTCAAAGTACTTTACACACAGGCTTTTACCTGCGCCGGACATCCCGGTTATGATGAGAAATTGCA
>JAFADM010000608.1 GCA_023424865.1 Bacillota bacterium
TTCATCACCCATTTCAAAAGCATTATGGGAATTACACCTTTTGTTTATATAAGCCGCCTGAAGCTCAAGGAGGCCATGAGCTATCTTATGGAGGGCATTTATTCGGTAAAGGAAATTGCTGAAATGCTGGGTTATTCGGATCCCTATGTCTTCTCCAAAGCCTTTAAGCGCTATTACGGCTTTGCGCCCACAGGAACGCCGAAAAGCGATGTGTCCAAATAAAATACTATAACGAATTGAAGTGCAGACTTCGCTCAAACAGCTGGTTTGCTGATCCTCCTTGGAGCACTTGTGGTGCAAACCAAGGCTGCCTCCAGAAATAACTCCCGCCTTTTCCCTGAGATCTAAAATTCATATGCGATTGCCCTGAAGTGCACACTGTCCTTTATTGCGAGGGGGAATTTTCCTGTGCTATAATGAATGAGGCTGAAAAATTCAGGCTATATGAAGGACTGAATTAACCTTTTATTAATCAGAACCCAATTAATGCAGCAAAAAGGCAAATACCTCTTGTGGCAGAACTAAAGGTGGCGCTTATCATTGAACTCAGATGATTCAAAAAAGGTACTTCGTTCCTGGTTTACCTTCAAGCTCAGACTGATTGGAGAGGGAATGGCAGTGGGACTGGCGGCGGGAGCAGTTGTCGTACTGTATCGGTTTCTACTGGAAAAAGCACTTCATTTTTCAAAAATTGCTTATTTATTTCAGTTGCAGCATCCATGGTTTATACCCATCTGGATTACACTCCTTGTACTGGGCGGACTTCTGACCGGATGGATTGTTAAAAAGGTACCCATGATTTCCGGAAGCGGTATCCCCCAAATTAAGGGTGTTTTGCAGCACCGGCTTGAAATGAGCTGGTGGCGTGTTATTCTCGGAAAGCTTCTGGGCGGCGTACTGGGCATTGGCGCGGGCTTATCCCTTGGCAGGGAAGGGCCGTCCATTCAGTTGGGCGCAGCCGTAGGGCAGGGGTATAGCCGCCTTTTTAAGAAAATCAAGGTTGAGGAAGGCTATTTAATGACCTGCGGCGCCAGTGCCGGTCTGGCAGCAGCTTTTAACGCCCCTATTTCAGGCGTTATTTTTGCCCTGGAGGAAATTCATAAGAATTTCTCGCCTGTGGTCATGATATCAGCCTTGGCCTCTTCGCTTGCGGCCGATTTTGTTTCAAAAAATTTTTTTGGTATGAAGCCGGTTTTTGCCTTTGGCGCAATTACACCACTGCCTCTTAAAAACTATCCGGCTATTGTGGCGCTGGGAATAGTGGCAGGCCTTTTGGGGATTGTCTTTAATAAAGCGCTTTATAAATCCCAGGATCTTTACAAAAGGCTTTCCTGGCTGCCAACGTGGGTAAAACCTGTCCTTGCCTTTCTCACGGCCGGTATTGCCGGACTTACCTTGCCCGCCGTCCTCGGAGGCGGCCATGAGCTGGTTAATGAGCTTATGGCAGAGCATTTTGCCCTTTTTCTGTTAATAATCCTTCTTCTTGCTAAATTCTTATTTACCATGATAAGCTACGGTTCGTCGGCGCCAGGGGGCATCTTTCTTCCCTTATTAGTGGTAGGTGCTCTTATCGGACGGATTTACTGGTTTTTATTGAGCGGATGGTTCGGCTTTAACGATGCCTACATCGGTAATTTCATTATTTTGGCCATGGCCGGGTATTTTACAGCAGTGGTGAAGGCGCCTATTACAGGAATTATTTTGATAACCGAAATGACCGGTTCTTTTTCAAACCTTCTGTCCTTGGGTGTTGTTTGCCTCACCGCCTATGTGGTTACCGACATATTCAAATCCAAGCCAGTGTATGAAGAGCTTCTTGAACGCTTGCTAAGAAGCGGAGGCTCGGAGCTTCAGGGTGAAGAGGATAAAATATTGCTGGAAATACCGGTACATAGCGGTTCCCTGCTTGAAGGCAAGAGGGTTCGGGAAATGAAGTGGCCTCCGGCCTGCCTTATTGTTGGTGTCAAAAGAGGGGAGAGCGAGCTGATTCCCAATGGGGAAACCATCCTGTGCCAGGGAGATTGTCTTATTGTTTTGACCAATAAGGAGGCAGCGGCCAATGTCAGAGAATGCCTTGCCCTTGCGGCAGCGGATTGATAAAACCTTTGAGCAGCCCAGTCAGACCGAAGCGGGCTGCATGCTGTGTCCCCGGCGTTGCCTGGCCCAACGAAGCCTTGAAAACGGCTTTTGTGGTGCAGGCAGTAACCTTCGGGCCGCAAGAGCGGGACTTCATCTTTGGGAGGAGCCCTGTATCAGCGGCACAAGGGGATCAGGGACCGTGTTCCTAAGCGGATGTCCCTTAAGATGCTGCTTTTGCCAAAACCATGACATAAGCCTGGAGAATAAGGGGAAGACCCTCACGGTTCAACGCCTGGGTGAGATTTTTCTGGAGCTTGAGGACGAGGGCGCGCACACCCTCAATCTGGTAAGCCCCACACCCTATATCCCTCAAATAAGAGAAGCCCTTTCCCGTACCAAAGAAAAACGAAGCATACCCGTGGTGTATAATACGGGAGGCTATGAAAGAGTTGAGTCCTTAAAGCTCCTTGAAGGATTTGTGGATGTGTACCTTCCCGACCTGAAATTTAAGAGCCCGGAGCTTTCAGCACGCTATGCCCGTGCCAATGATTACTTTGATATGGCTTCCAGGGCTATTCTTGAAATGTACAGACAAACAGGTCCCGTCGTTTTCAATGACGAAGGCATTATGCTGAGAGGCGTTTTAATTCGGCACCTTGTGCTTCCCGGTGCCTATCGGGACTCCTTCGATGTCCTTGGTTGGATTAAGGAAAATTTTCCGCCGGACAGTATTCAAATAAGCCTTATGAGCCAATACACACCGGGGTACCAAAACCAGCCCTTTCCCGAGCTCAATCGCAGGCTGACTTCCTTTGAATACAACAAGGCGGCGGAGTATGCCCTTTCCCTGGGATTAAACGGTTATGTTCAGGAAAAGTCTTCCGCGAAAAAAAGCTATACCCCTTCCTTTCAAATGGAAGGGCTGTAAGAGACAAAAGGGTGTGTTTAACAGCAGGAATGAAAGTGATTATCATTGACTAGAAGCCCTTAAAGGTGTAATTTAGAATATAAGAAAGAAGACATTGATGTTCTCTGACTAAAGCGGGCTTTGTCCGCAGCCCAATGCTCAGATTCACCTGCGGGATAACTTATTTTGAAGGAGTTTCTGAGCTGTCAGGAACAATCCGTGCTTCGTTCATTATAGATTACCATAGAACTATTATTTTTGCCGACCAATAGGGAAAGGAAGCTTATGCCATGAAGCAGGAATTGCTTGCGATTAAGAATCTGCACGCAGCAGTTGATAATAAAGCCATCCTTAAAGGCCTCAACCTCACCGTAAAACGAGGTGAAGTTCATATTCTTATGGGCCCCAACGGAGCAGGAAAGTCAACTCTTGCAAACGTATTAATGGGAAATCCCCGGTACAATGCCACAGCGGGTGAAATTATTCTGGACGGAGAGTCCGTAGAGGGCTTGAAAACTGACGAAAGAGCAAAAAGGGGTCTTTTTTTATCTTTTCAATACCCCGAAGAGGTACCGGGTATAACGGTGGAAAATTTCCTTCGTTCCGCCAAGGCCGCAGTTAGCGGAAAACCGCAAAAGCTCATCCCCTTCAGAAGGCTTCTTCATGAAAAGATGGATATGCTGGAAATGAAGAGGGAATATGCTTCACGTTATTTAAATGTGGGATTTTCCGGCGGCGAGAAGAAAAAGAATGAGATTCTTCAAATGGCGGTTCTCGAACCCAAGCTGGCCATTTTGGACGAAACGGATTCCGGCCTTGATATAGATGCCATCCGTGTTGTGTCCCAGGGCGTCAGCCGGCTGATAAACGAAAACAATGCCATACTTATTATTACCCATTACAATAAGCTTTTGGAGTACTTTACCCCCGATGCCGTTCATGTGCTTTATGACGGACGCATTGTGGAGAGCGGAGATCTCTCCCTTGCCCGCCGCATTGAAGAAAAGGGCTATGAACCCTTTAAGGCTAAAAGCGCAGAAAACCTGGCAGAGCTTGCCGCAAGCGGCAAAGGAGCGAGGTGAGGTGGAATGGCCGAAGCAAAAAAGAAAACCGTTGTGGACGACATTCAACGGGGTATTTACGACCTTAAAAATGAAGTCCGCTTCTCCCACAAGGTCTCTCAGGGTCTCACGGAGGATATTGTAAGAGAAATCTCCAGGGAGAAAAAGGATCCGGAATGGATGACTGAATTTCGTTTAAAATCCCTTGAAATTTACAATTCCAAGCCTATTCCAACCTGGGGCCCCTCCCTGGAAGGGCTGGATATTGACCATATTACCACCTACATCCGCCCGGATACGGAAATGAAGGGAAGCTGGGAGGAGGTGCCGGAGGATATCCGAAACACCTTTGACCGCCTGGGTATCCCCAAAGCCGAGCATGAGTCCTTAGCCGGTGTGGGCGCCCAATACGATTCAGAGGTTGTGTATCACAGCATCCGCGAGGAGCTTGTGGAAAAGGGCATTGTTTACACGGATATGGAGACGGCCCTTAGGGACTACGAGCCTTTGGTAAAGGAATACTTCATGAAGCTGGTCCCGCCTGAGGATCATAAGTTTATTTCCCTCCACGGGGCGGTATGGTCCGGCGGATCCTTTGTCTATGTGCCGGAAGGCGTGGATGTTCCCTTTCCTCTCCAGTCCTATTTCCGCATGAATGCGCCGGGAACGGGACAGTTTGAGCACACCCTCATTATTGTGGAAAAAGGCGCCAGCCTCCACTTTATTGAAGGCTGCTCCGCTCCTAAATATTCCGTAGCCAATCTCCACGCGGGCTGTGTGGAGCTTTATGTAAAGGAAGGGGCCAGGCTTCGCTACAGCACCATTGAAAACTGGTCCAAAAACATGTACAACCTGAACACCAAACGGTGCCTGGTGGAAAAAGACGGGCTCATTGAATGGGTTTCAGGCTCCTTTGGCTCCAGGGTTTCCATGCTTTACCCCATGAGTATTCTAAATGGCGAAAGAGCCCGGATGGAATACACGGGCATTACCTTTGCTTCTAAGGGCCAGAACCTTGACACGGGATGTAAGGTGGTGCATGCCGCACCCTATACCACCTCCAAAATCAGTGCCCGATCCATATCCAAGGACGGAGGCTCTTCCTTCTACCGAAGCCTCATAAAGGTCACCCCGGAAGCTCATAACAGCAAAATCGCATCCAATTGCGAATCCCTTATGCTGGATGATCGTTCGGTGTCGGATACGGTTCCGGTGATGGTGGTTCAAAATGACAACATTGATTTGGGCCATGAAGCAAAGATCGGACGTATCAGCGACGACGCAATCTTCTACCTTATGAGCCGGGGCATCAG